>JAIDLO010000206.1 GCA_029050995.1 Eubacterium sp.
TAATTGTTTATTTCACTTAATATTATATTAAAAACATTAATTTGTCAACTATAAAGCGTTTTTATATGCTTTTATATAATGTTAATGTGCATAAAAAATAATGCTCTTTTTTTGTCAATTTTTATATTTTACCACTTTAAAAAGATATGTCCATTTGTTATAATAATTGTATCACTTTAACAAACTAAATATTTTCAGGAGGATGTTTATGGGCGGTTTTTTTGCAGCAGCATCTAAAGACGATTGTGTGTTTGATTTGTTTTATGGTGTTGACTATCATTCCCATCTTGGCACAAGGCGTGCCGGTATGGCAGTTTATAGTGAAGAAGAGGGATTTGACAGAGCTATTCACAATATTGAACATGCACCATTCAGAACGAAATTTACAGATGAATCGAATTCTATGAAGGGTACGCTCGGAATCGGTTGTATTTCAGATTTTGAGGCTCAGCCTATTTTAGTTCGTTCTCATCACGGCACCTTTGCAATTACCACTGTTGGCAGAATCAACAATGCGGATGAAATAGTTGATAAAATCATTAAAACCAACACCCACTTTTTTGAAATGCATGGTGGAGAAATAAATCCCACTGAGCTTGTTGCGGCTATTATTAATCAGAAAGATAATTTTATTGAGGGTATTCAGTATGCACAGGAGATTATTGACGGCTCAATGAGCATGCTTATTCTTACCCCAAAGGGCGTTTATGCGGCAAGAGATAAGATGGGCAGAACACCTATTGTTGCCGGCAAAAAAGGCGACGAAGGCTATTGCTTCAGCTTTGAAAGCTTTGCTTATCTGAACCTTGGATATACAGATTATAAAGAGCTTGGACCGGGCGAAATTGCAATTATGACACCCGATGGAATCAAAACGCTTATTCAGCCTGGCAAGGATATGAAAATTTGTACCTTCCTCTGGATTTATTATGGTTATCCATCCTCTTCCTATGAAGGAATCAGCGTTGAAAAAATGCGCTATAATTGCGGACAGGCTCTTGCACGCAGAGATCATGTTAAGCCTGATATTGTTGCAGGTGTTCCGGATTCCGGTATTGCGCATGCAATCGGTTATGCAAATGAATCCGGTGTTCCTTTCTCAAGACCTTTTGTTAAGTACACACCAACATGGCCTCGTTCATTTATGCCGACACATCAGAGCAAAAGAGATCTTATTGCGAAGATGAAGCTGATTCCGATACATGATTTAATCGAGGGTAAAAGCCTTCTTCTGATTGATGATTCAATCGTTCGAGGAACACAGCTTCGTGAAACAACTGAATTTCTTTATTCAAGCGGAGCTAAGGAGGTTCATATTCGTCCTGCCTGCCCTCCATTGTTTTACGGCTGTAAATATCTTAATTTCTCTCGTTCAACCTCTGAAATGGAATTGATTACCCGCCGTGTTATTCAGGAATTTGAGGGCGACAATGTAAGCGATGAGGTTATTCAGGAATATACAAATCCGGACAGTGAAAAGTATCAGAAAATGATAGACAGAATTTGCGAAAAGCTTCATTTTACAACGCTTCGTTATCATCGCCTTGATGATATGATTGAAGCAGTTGGCATTGAACCGGACAAGCTCTGTACATATTGCTGGAACGGCAAAGAATAAATTACATAAAAAAGCCTTTAGCATTTAGCTAAAGGCTTAATTTTTTTATTTTAATGTTTCATTATTTTGTCAGTACAAACATTGCATTTTCACTGAAGCTGTGCATTTCAGCATCCTTAAGCAAATATACGAAGCATTCTTTTCCAACCTTTTCATAGTTCACATTAAGGATTTTTGCAGAAATTGTTTTGTTGAAAACATTAATAAGCGGTCCCATACAGAAAGCGGTAATAATTGTTCCGATTCCGATATTTTTGATGTTTTCAAAATTTCCGCTGAAAATAGCAGCTAAGCCGCCGCTTACGGCAAGACCAATCATGATAACGGTTACATCTGTTATAACTCTTACCCATTTGTGTGAGAGCTTAATGCCTCTGCTGAGCATAAAACCAACTGCATCATAAGGACCAACGCCTACATTTGCTGTAAAGAAAAGAGAGCAAGCAAAGCAAAGTGTTATGATTCCAATGATTAAGAGAAAAATTCTGAACGGCATTGTGTAATTCTGCTGTGCAAACGGCTCAAAGATATTCTGGAAAAATTCGCAGGCATATCCGCATCCAACCATATTAAATACAGTGCCGATACCAACCAAGCCCCTGTGTGCAACTAAAATAACATAAAGCAGGATTACTGCATTTACAATCAATTGGTAGGTTCCGAATCGAAGATTTAATGCTGAAGCAATGTTCATATTCATTGAAGTGAACGGATCAACACCAAATCCTGAAACAGAGAAAAGGGAAATACCCAATCCCATGATGATTATGCTGAAAAGTGAAATTACAATTCTTCTTGTTGTGTTTTTCTGTTTAAACATATCTTTAAAATATCCGAGAATTTCTTGCATTATTTTTTCCATAATTAACCTCCGATATAATGATTTATTTCTTAATTCGAGACTATTATATTCAACAAGTTTCAATTTTCAAGTCTTTTATGCAACTTTCCCTGTGATTAACATAATAAACAAAGAACAGTCAATACTTTTGTATATATTGCACAAATATCTGCTTGGATATTTTTGTAACAAAACCAGCAATAAAATGAAAAAAGCTGCCGAGGGTACGACAGCTTTTTCCAAAGGGGTAAAAATTTATGTGAAAGCCAAAGGCTTTTCAACAAAGCGTTTATTTGCTTTGTTGCCTTTATTATATCCATACGCTGAAAAAAGTCAATATTCTTGTGCAACTTTCTATTTTTTATCTATTTGTTAAAGTTTATTTTAATTAAAAATTATGCAATATATACAAATATTGATGTAAAACTATGTATAATTAGCCAAAAATTTCCGCACCAATATTTCAATAAGAAACGGTGCGGAATTTTTTGGATTTATTCCATCTGTTTTCCTAAAAATGCGGCTGCAACCTGAACAAGTTTAATGTCTGTTTCAGATGGCGGTTCATTGGATTCGTCCTCCATTAATGCAACTGCGCCTGAAACATCCCCTCCGTATATAATCGGATACACTACATTCGCCTTTCTGTTGAAGCCCTCGATCGCATTAATTGCAGGCACATCATTTGTTCTGATGTGTATGGCTCTGTTTTCCATAAGCTCTTCTATATTTTTTGTTATGCGTCTTTCCAGAATTTCTCTTTTGCTGATTCCGGATGCGGCAATAACATGGTCGTTATCCATAATTGCAATCGGAAGTCCGCCGCTTTTGTGCAAAACCTCGGCATATTGATTTGCAAAATTAGAAAGCTCGCCGATTGGGGAATATTTTTTGAAAATCACTTCGCCCTCTGCATCTGTAAATATCTCAAGCGGATCTCCCTCTCTTATACGAAAAGAACGCCTGATTTCCTTTGGAATAACGATTCTTCCTAAATCATCAATTCTTCTAACAATTCCTGTTGCCTTCATATTGAATTCTCCCTTAAAATGTAATTTTCTCTGTAATATTTTGCACATAAAGTGCATTTGTATGCGAAAGATTTTATGTATTTTTTTGGAAATTATTTTGTATAAAAAATTAAAACAACTATTGCTTCTATAAAGATTAATTGGCACCAATTGCCGCAATAAAAAATCCAATATTCTGCAACAAGTATAAAATATCGGATTTCAGTAACTTTCAAATAAATATAAATCATAAATAAGTAAATCGTATACCACTAAATCTTGCTTGGTCTATTGACATCAGGCAATTAGTAGAGTATAATTAAGTAAATCATAAATCACTAATTACAACAAAGGTGGATAAAATGTTTATAGGACGAAAAAAGGAATTAGGCGAATTAAATAAACTGTATAATTCTGACAAATTTGAATTTGCCGTTATATATGGCAGACGCCGTGTTGGAAAAACTGCTCTTATCAATGAATTCACCAAATATAAAGATACTATTTTCTTTACCGGTGTTGAGACCAATGCAAAACAAAATCTTGAAAATTTTTCAAAAAGCATTATGGAGTACAATACAGGGAAAATTGTTGATTCAACCTTTTCTTCATTTCAATCCGCATTAGAATATGTTTTTGAATTGGCAAAAAGCAAAAGAATTGTGCTTGTAATTGACGAGTATCCATATGTCGCTCGAGCATCCAAAAGTCTTGCCTCTACACTGCAGCTTTTGATAGATAAGCATAAGGATTCTTCAAAGTTGTTTCTGATTCTTTGCGGCTCTTCTATGTCCTATATGGAAGATGAAGTACTGGCATATAAAGCACCGCTTTATGGCAGAAGAACGGCTCAGTTTAAAATACAGCCATTTGATTTTTTTGAAGTTTGTGATTATTTCAAAAATTATACCGCTGAAGAAAAGTTAATGGCTTATGGAATTATTGGTGGTACACCTCAATATCTCTTGCAGATAAATGATAAGAGTTCTATTGAAGACAATATAAAAAACATATATCTTAATCCAACTTCAGCTATATATGAGGAACCAAATAACCTCTTGAAACAGGAAGTCAGAGAACCTGCAATTTATAATGCAATTATTACTGCTGTTGCTGCAGGTGCATCAAAAATGAGTGAGATTTCAAGTAAGGTAGCGGAGGATACAAGCGTATGTTCAACCTATATTAAAAATCTCATTTCACTTGGCATTGTAAAAAAGGAAACACCCTATGGCGAAAAATCAAGCCGAAAGACAATTTATTCCATTGAAGATAATATGTTTCGTTTTTGGTATCGCTTTGTACCGGAAAATACATCTGTTATTTCCAGAGGTGCAACGGATCTTGCATATAAACGAATTGAGCCTGAACTTTCAACTTATATGGGCAGTGTATTTGAAGAAATCTGCAAGCAATATTTGTGGAATCAGCTGCTTGATGGCAAAAGTCCGATAAATTTCTCAGACCTCGGCAGATGGTGGGGGGCGAATCCCAAAACCAAGTCTCAGGAAGAAATTGATATTATGGGAACTGACAAAGAGTGTGCTTTATTCGCCGAATGCAAATGGACAAATGAAAAGGTTGATACAGGAGTATTAGATACTCTTGTAAATCGCAGCGAATTATTCAATTTTAAAGAAAAACATTTTTACCTATTTGCAAAAACAGGATTTACAAAAGGCTGTATTGATAAAGCGGATAATATGGGTAATGTAATACTTCTAGAATATAAAGAATTGTTCAAATTATAGATATATACTTTTGATAGTAAGAAAGAGAGATAAAAATGAATCGAGTAGAAATAATTAACAGAATTGGAAGCAAGTATCATATTGGCAATATTGAAACTGGTGAATTCAGCTATGTTCAGGCATTAAAATCCGTGGGCAAAAATATAAAAGATTATCAAAAAGGAGACACTGGCGAAAAGCATAAATTCCTTGATATTAGATTTGAGAATGAAAGATTAGCTATTCTTGTTGAATGCAAGAACAAGTTTAGTAAATGGGATAAGGCAAAAATTCAAAAGCAATTACAAGATTTTGTTCGCTTTGAAAAAGCATATTCAGACAAAAAAATTGTTGCTATACTTGCAGAAACCGATGGTGACGATGTGTGGGTATGGTATGGACAATCCGTAATTATTGATGATGAACATCGTATAGAAGAGGAGTGTATTCTTCGCACATTTGAGGAATATGAAGATTTGTGTTTCGGTAAAGTTAATGACAAGATTAAGGTTGTTGACTCTATAAAAACACTCAACGAAAAACTCCATTCTGATGGTATTAATGAAAAATTACGTAGCCAGTTTGTAGGAACTTGTCTCCTTGCTTTAAAAAATGGTCTTGTTTATAAGGATGTTAAGGAAACTCTTGATCCGAAAACTGGAAGAAAACTTACACCGGAAAAAGTTATCATAAAAAACATAAAGGATATACTTGAAGGACTTTTAACTAAAAGTGGTAGTTTGAATAAAGCCAGCAAATTAGCAATATTAAACAATAAGGTATTGGGCGACCAAGATGTAAGAAGTTTAACATATTTTGAGCTAAAAGACATCTTAGAGTTTATTGATAATAATGTTGTTCCTTATATCAATGATAAAAATACAGCAGGACAAGATTTGCTGAATTTGTTTTTTACTACTTTTAACAAATATGTTGGCAAATCTGATAAAAACCAAGCATTCACTCCTGATCATATTTGTGATTTTATGAGCAAAGCAGTTGGTGTGAATAAAAACTCTCGTGTTTTAGACCCATGCTGTGGAAGTGGCGCGTTCCTTGTTAGGGCAATGACTGATGCAATGGATGATTGCGACACAGAAGATGAACGCGAAGAAGTTAAGCAAAATCAAATTTTTGGTATTGAATATGAAGAAGGTGCGTTTGGTTTATCTTCTACAAATATGTTGATTCATGGTGATGGTAATTCAAATGTCATCCAAGATTCAATGTTTAAGCGTGCAAAATGGATTGCTGATAATAATATAAATATTGTCTTGATGAATCCACCTTACAATGCCACTAAAAAATGCTGTGATCCTAATTACACTAAGAATTGGAACGCAAGAAAAAAGGAAGATCCTTCAAAGGGCTTGCATTTTGTGGAATGGGTAGCAAAACATGTATCATCTAATTGCAAAATGGCAGTTTTACTGCCTATGCAAGCTGCCATCGGCAATAGTGGAGATATAAAAACATTTAAAAAGAAAATGTTAGATAATTATACTCTTGATGCGGTTTTTTCGCTACCAAATGATATGTTTTATCCGGGAGCCTCTGCTGTAGCCTGTTGTATGATTTTTGATTTGTCACAAAAGCATGAAAAAGCAGATAAAGACACATTTTTTGGCTATTACAAAGAAGACAAATTTATTAAACGCAAGGGACTCGGAAGGGTAGAGCAAACAGATGCTAATGAGAATGGTATGTGGAGTCAAGTTGAAAAAATATGGCTTGATCTATATAAAAACAAGCGAGAAATTCCAGGAATGTCAGTCATGCGCCGAATTACGTGGAAAGATGAATGGCTTGCAGAAGCGTATATGGAGAAAGATTGGTCAGAGCTATCTAAAAAAGATTTTCAAACAACGATAGATCTTTATTTATCATATATTATTCGAAAGGGTTTTGTTAAAAAGGCAGACAAAGTATGGATGATTGATTATATAAAATCGTTACATACAGATTACCTTATTGATCCAAATAAAAAAGTAAATATCACTTTAGATACTGAAGAATGGAAAGACTTCCAAATAGGGAAAATGTTTGACATATATCCAACAAAGGATTATAAGGGAATGTCTAATAACGACTTGGATGATGGAGGTTCTACTCCAGTAATTGCAAACAGTGCTATGAATAATGGAATTAATGGTTTTTCAACATTAGCTCCTACAGAAGAAGGAAACATAGTAACATTTAGCGATACAGTAGAAGGAAATACTTTCTTTTATCAGCCAGATCCGTTTATTGGTTTTGCTCATGTGCAGGGAATGCATGCCCGTAATGGACATCATTGGTCGGAAAAGCAATTACTTTTTTTAACAACTATTTTAACTTTTGCTAATTGGGATTTATTTAATTATGGTAGAAAAATGCGACGCGACACCATTTCCAACAGTATGATAAAGTTGCCTGCAAAGAAAAAAGGTAATAATTACCTTATTGATGAACACAAAATATATTCGGAAGAGGGATATATTCCTGATTGGGAATGGATGGACAACTATATGAAGTCATTGCCATACAGTGATAGGATATAAGAGGTGATATGATGTGGCAATCTATTGTCTTTAATAAGCCTATCATAAATAGTCTACTTGTTAAGTTTAAGCAGAAAAAAGGCGAGAGCATATTAAATTGCTCTCGCCTTATATACTATTTCGCTATACAAAAGCTTTCTTACCTGATTTCCTTTGGAATAACGATTCTTCCTAAATCATCAATTCTTCTAACAATTCCTGTTGCCTTCATATTGAATTCTCCCTTAAAATGTAATTTTCTCTGTAATATTTTGCACATAAAGTGCATTTGTATGCGAAAGATTTTATGTATTTTTTTGGTAATTATTTCTTGTATAAAAAATCAAAACAGGCTTTATTTTTTGTACATAATGTGCTAATATGTATAGGAAAAGAAGGGAATAGTGTGAAAAATCACACTATTCCGATTGTATTGACCTCAAAATTTGCCAATGGCATAATTTTGAGATGTCTAAATTCACATCACGCCTTGTCTGGCTACCACAAGGAATTTGTGCTTTTTTCATTACTATTTGTAGCCAGAAAGGCTATGTGAATTAGTATGAGTTATACTTATGAAATGCATTGTCATACAGGCTGCACCTCCCGCTGCGGACGAGTAGAGCCTGAAGAAATTGTCAGACTTTACAAGGAAAAAGGCTATAATGGAATCGTTGTAACCGATCATTACAGCCCTATGACTTTTACGCCGAATTGGAATCCGCAGAAGCAGGTTGATTTTTATTTGGAAGGCTACAGAAGAATGAAGGCGGCTGCAGGCGAGGATTTTACAGTTCTGCTTGGAATGGAGCTTCGCCATTATGCAGACGGAAATGATTATCTTATTTATGGCGTTACAGAGGAATTTCTGTATAATGCCGGAAATCTTATGATGTGCGGTATGAAAAAAATGAGAAAATTCTGTGATGAAAATGGTTTTCTTCTTTATCAGGCACATCCGTTTCGCCCGTATATAACACGCAAGGGCGTTAAATATCTTGACGGTATTGAGGTTTATAACGGCAAATGCTCCGAAAAGGAAAATGAAAAATCTCTTCAATGGGCAGAAAAGCTTGGCAAACTTAAGATTGCAGGCTCTGATTTTCATGTTGTTAAAAACCTTGCAAAGAGTGGCATAATTACCGAAAAACCGATTAAAACAAATGATGATTTAATACAAATATTGAAGAACGAAGAATTTACTATTGTAAAAAATAAATAGTTCATATATATGATTTAACAGTATAATCTACTTTGGAGGGTTACATATGAAAGTAGGCAAAAGAGCATTATCCTTTTTGTTATCACTTATGATGCTTGTATCAATCGCCTTATCAGCGCCTATTGATGTATTTGCAGACCAGCCGTATTTTCTTGGTGTTGATGTTTCGGAACACAACCGCAATGTTGATTTTAAGGCGTTGAAGAAAAAGGGATATGACTTTGCTATGATCAGAGTTGGATATGTAACAAGAAAAGGCGAGTTTATAGATAAGCTTTTTTATGAACATATCAAGGGTGCCTGTGAGGCAGGTATGTTTTTCGGGCTCTATCTTTATAGCTATGCCTGTGATTCAGACAGAGTAAAGCAGGAAGCCAATTTTACAATTAAAACAATAAAAACAATTGATTCCAAATATCTGAAAAATATGACCCTGCCTGTTGCCTATGATGTTGAAGATAAAACAATCATTGATGCCGGATGCAAAATGAAACAGATTACGGACCATACAGTTCAGTATTGCAGTGCAATCAAAAAAGCAGGGTATAAGCCAATGGTTTATACCAATCTGAATTGGTTTAATCATTATGTGGATATCAATCAGATTACATCCAATAACATCAGAATATGGTATGCAAACTGGGTAAATCATCCTGATTTTTCAACGGTTAAAACAATCGGCGATACAGGTATTGAAAGCTATATGTGGCAATATCAGTCGGGTTCCTATGCCAATGACGGAATTAAGCTTGATAAAAATGTTCTTTATCCGGCGCTTGATTATGCCGAAATAACGCTTTCAAAAACAGCGTACACCTATAGCGGAACAGCAAGGAAACCCTCCGTAACAGTTAAAATAGGCAGCAGAACGCTGAAAAAGGATACGGATTATACGGTTGCCTATTCAAATAATATCAATGCAGGCACGGCGACTGTTACCATAAAAGGTAAGGGCAATTACAAAGGCTCGGTTAAGAAAAAGTTTACTATCAAACCCAAAGCCGTTGAGTCTGATGCAAAGCTGATTCTTGAAAAATCCTCCTATGTTTATGACGGAACTGCTAAAAAGCCTGCCGTTACAGTTCAGCTCAGCAATGGGAATGAAATTGACCGCAGCAATTATACTGTAAAATACAGCAATAATACTGATATCGGTGCGGCTGATGTAAAGGTAACCTTTAAAGAGAATTACAGCGGCTCTGTTTCCGAAGTATTTAAAATTAAGCCGAAGGGTACAAGCGTTTTAAGTGTATCTTCTAAGTATAAAGGCTTTACGGTAAAATGGGAACAGCAGACCACGCAGACAACGGGGTATCAGATTCAGTATTCAACAAGCAGTACATTTACAGATGCGCAAAAACTTACCATATCGGAAAATACAATAACTTCACAAACGATAACAGATCTTGAAGAGAATAAAAATTATTTTGTAAGAGTAAGAACATTTAAACTTGTTGACGGAACGCGGTATTGTTCCTCTTGGTCGCCTGCTGAAAGTGTTATAACCTATTCCCGTCCGAATTCTATCAGCCTTTCGGAAACCAGCTATGTATATGACGGCAGTATAAAAACCCCAACAGTCATTGTTAAAAATAATGGAAAATTAGTAGATTCCGAGTATTACACTGTTTCTTATGAGAATGGCAGAAAAAATGTTGGCAAATATACAGTAACAATCAAGTTCAAAGCACCGTATAGCGGAACAATCCAAAAGACCTTTATGATTAAGCCGAAAGAAACAACGCTTTCAGGCGTATCAGCTAAATTAAAGGGGTTTACGGTAAAATGGAAAAAGCAGACTACGCAGACAACAGGTTATCAGATTCAGTATTCGACAGATCAAAGTTTCAGCAAGAATTATAAAACCATAACTGTTTCAGGTAATAGTACTGTCTCTCAAACAATTACGGGCTTAACTGCAAAGAAAAAATATTATGTAAGAATCAGAACATATAAACTTGTTGACGGAACAAGGTATTGTTCTGCGTGGTCGCCTGCCGAAAGTGTTATAACCTATTCCCAACCAAATTCTGTCAGCCTTTCGGCAACAAGCTGTACCTATAACGGCAAGGTTAAAAAGCCCAAAGTAACCGTTAAGGATAATGGAAAAGTTGTGGATTCTAAATATTATACTGTTTCCTATCAAAGCGGCAGAAAAAATGTTGGCAAATATACAGTAACAATTAAATTCAAAGCACCATATGGCGGAACAGTTAAAAAGACATTTACGATAAAGCCAAAGGCAACAACACTTTCAAGTGTAATAGCTAAATCAAAGGGCTTTACTGCAAAGTGGAAAAAGCAGTCAACACAGACAACAGGCTATCAGATTCAGTATTCAACAAGCAGTAAATTTACAAACGCTAAAACTGTAACTGTTTCTAAAAATAAAACAACATCAAAATCCGTTTCAAAGCTCAAAGCAAAGAAAAAATATTATGTTCGTGTTCGTACATATAAAACAGTAAAGGTAAACGGCAAATCAACAAAGATTTATTCCTCTTGGAGTAAGTCAAAGAGTGTGAAAACGAAATAATTGTAGGGACCGATGACCACATCGGTCCGTTTTTCATTGTTTAAACCTTGTACATTCGGTGCGATGTGGGCATCGCACCCTACGAAAAAATAAAGCCTCCCTTGTTAAAGGGAGGGGAACCGCTTGCGGTGGTGGGATTCAACGGTTCGGCATTCTTGACGAACCTACGATAATTATTTACTTTTCATTTATCTTCTGCCAAGCCTCTTCATCAAATTTTCTATCTTTGAAATAATACGGTTTATCTTCATCTGTTATTTCTCTTATAACTCTGCAAGGGTTTCCTGCGGCGCAGACATTATCGGGGATATCTTTTGTTACAACGCTTCCTGCGCCTATAACGGCATTATTTCCGATTTTAACACCAGGCAGGATAACACAGCTTCCGCTATCCAGACATTATCTCCAATTGAAACGGGAATTCCATATTCATATGCCGAATTTCTGCTTTCGGGATGAATAGGATGCCCTGCTGTATAAACAGAAACATTCGGTCCGAACATAACATTGTCGCCTATCGTTATCTTGCCTACATCAAGCATAATGCAGCCTGTGTTTGCATAAAAATCTTCTCCGAGTTCGATATGCTTTCCGTATTCGCAGTGAAATGGCGGCTCAAAATATGCCATACCCTTGTGCTTTATTCCCATTCTGTTTATAAGCCACATTCCTTTAAGAATATTAAACGGCATACATTTATTGTATCGCCTGACCCAGAATTTTGTTTTCAGCTGCTGCAGGAATATCGCACGATCCGTAATATACGGCATTTCGTGATCTCTGCGGTATTTGTTGTCCATATGTAAACCCCTCTGCATATAATATTTGTGAGATTATTATAGCAGAAAATAAAAGCTGTTTCTATCATAAATCCATGATAAAAACAGCTTTTTTTCGTTAACATTCCTTATTGAGCATTTCTGTAATTTTGTCCTTTGGGGTAAAACCGACTGAAGAGTCTGCAACTACACCGTTTTTCATAAGCACAATTGTCGGAATATTTGTAATTCCAAAGTTTGCTGCAAGATGTCCTTCGTTATCAACATTGATTTTGCCAACTTTAATTCTGCCGTTATAATCCTCTGCAATCTCTTCAATAACAGGGGAAAGCATACGGCATGGAGCACACCATTCTGCCCAGAAATCAAGCAAAACAGGTGTGTCTGCTTTCATAACCTCTGCTTCAAAATTTTGATTAGTTATTTCCATATTTACTGCCTCCAAATGTTTTTATTTTTATTATGCCCCGAAACAATGAAAAAAGAGGACAAAATGTCCTCTTTTTTTAATCTAACACCTGATAGTACATTGAATTCTCGCTGAGTTTAGTTTCAAATTTATCTTTTGGCTGTTCCTTTGGAACTTCAACAGGGTAATTGCCTGTAAAACAGCCGTCACAAAAGCCGATATCGCATTTTTCGGCAAGATGATGTGTTGCATCTACTGAGAGATATGCAAGGGAATCTACGCCGATTTGATTGGCTATTTCCTCAACAGTATCATATTGGCAGGCAATCAGATTATCACAGCTGTCTACATCCGTTCCGAAATAGCAGGGATGCTTGAACGGAGGAGAGGAAACACGCATATGCACCTCTTTTGCACCTGCCTCACGAAGCAGTTTAACAATTCTTGCACAGGTTGTTCCGCGAACAATAGAGTCATCAATCATAATGACGCGTTTACCTCTGATATTTTCTTTAACAATATTCAGCTTGATTTTAACAGCGTCATTTCTTTCGCACTGGCTTGGCTGGATAAAGCTTCTGCCGATATATCTGTTTTTGATAAAACCAATGCCGTAAGGAATACCGCTTTCCTGTGAATAGCCGAGTGCGGCATCAAGCCCTGAATCGGGAACACCGATAACGATATCTGCATCAACGGGGCTTTCCTTTGCAAGAAATTCTCCTGCCTTCATTCGTGCATGATGAACGGACGAATTTTCAATAACGGAATCGGGTCTTGCAAAATAAATGTATTCAAATACGCACATTGCGCCTTTTTCTTTGCAATGCGTTGTGTCTGATTTAATGCCGTCCTTGCTGATTGTTATGATTTCTCCCGGTTTAACCTCTCTGATAAGCTCTGCGCCGATTGTATCAAGTGCGCAGGATTCGGAAGCTACAACATAAGCACCGTCACTTGTTTGTCCGAAGCAAAGCGGATGAAATCCCATCGGATCGCGAAAAGCAATCAGCTTTGTTGCAGTCATAACAATGCAGGAATATGCGCCCTTAATATGGTTCATAACCTTGCAGATTGCTTCTTCCGTGCTTTTGCAGGCAAGACGCTCTGTAACAATGGAATAGGCAATGGATTCCGTGTCTGATGTGCCGTGAAAGATTGCACCGCCAAGCTCAAACTGTTTCCTTAAATCGGGAGCATTTACAAGGTTTCCGTTGTGTGCAACAGCAAGATTTCCCTTGATATGCCTGATAACAAGTGGCTGAATGTTGTTTGGATTTTTACCGCCTGTTGTTGAATAACGAACATGACCGATTGCCATATTTCCCGTGCCAAGCTTCTGCAGATGTTCGGGTGTGAAAACCTCAGGCACAAGCCCGTCTCCTTTATAATGAGAGAAAACGCCGTCATCATTAACAGCTATACCGCATGCCTCCTGCCCTCTGTGCTGCAAAGCGAAAAGGGCAAGATAGGCTGATTGAGCAACATGAGCTGTTTTGTTTTCAAAAATCCCGAAGACGCCGCATTCTTCGTGAAGAGTGTTAAACATAATTACAATTCCTTTTTAGTTTGCCGTATAAAGATTTGCGTATGGTCTTGATGTTGCAGGCGAAAGCTTTTTGAACGGCTTTGCCATAATTTCATCATAGCTGCAATCAAAGCATTTGCAGTATTTTTTAACAAGCTTATCAAGCTCTTTCTTATCCTCATCTGTTAATTCGGAAACATTGATGTTTGCTGAAAGATGTTCTTTCGGGAATTTTCCTCTTATGAATATTTTTCCGCCGTGCATACCGGAGGCGCAGTGTGTGCCAAACAGCTTTTCGCCTCTTTTAAGGTTTAAGCCAAGTAAAACAATCGTTCCGCCTGCCATATATTCGCCGAGGAAGGAGCCTGCATTCTGCCCGATTACAAGAACAGGCTTCATATTTTCAAATTCCTTCATATGAATACCGCCGCGGCAGGCTACATTGTCTTTAATAAATATCTGACCATCACGCATTCCGTAGCCGAGTGCATCTCCGCTGTGGCCGTGAATGATGATTTCGCCGCCGTTCATTGTGTTGCCGACAGCATCCTGTCCGTTGCCGAAAACCTCAATTTTACCGCCGTTTAAGTAGCATGCCATATCGTTGCCGGGTGTTCCGTGCACCTCAATGGTTTTGCCCTGTTCAAGAGCACAGCCTATGTATCTCTGCCCGTTAACATCCTTAACAACAGCTTTGTTCTTTTTGCTGAGTTCTTCTTTTATCAAATCATTTACAACTTCGTATCTCTGAAGTCCTGCTTCAATACTCATAATGCCATACCCCCTGTAAGTTTATTTGTTCTTGTGTCTTTATCAAACATAAAGAGTGACGGAGTATCCATAATATCGCCGACAAGGGTTGATAAATCTATCTTATTCGCAATAAGGTTTGTATAAATACCGGCATTTTCACTTGAATTAATCAGCACGAAGCCAACAAGTTTATTGTCCTCAAAAACAAGTCTTTTGTATGAATCGCCTACTGTTTTAATCTTATCGCTGTACTGCTCGCCTTTTGCGTTGATGAGTCCGCAGGTGCAGATGCGAAGTCCGTAAAAGTCAATTGCATTTACGCTGTATGCGCCGTCTGCCATAAGCTCTCCGCCTGCCATCTGATTTCCTGCAATCATACCCTGATTAACGGCATTCGGCCAAAGTGCAATAATCTTGTTTGCACCGTCAAGCATATCAACGGAAACTGTACAGTCGCCTGCGGCATAGATATCTTCATTGCTTGTTTGCATCGTTTCGTTGTTTATGATAATGCCTCTATTTACCTCAAGACCTGCCTTTTCAGCAAGCTCTGTTTCAGGGCGAACACCAACTGCAAGAATCAGCAAATCACAGGGAAGCACTTCTCCGCTTTTCAGGATAACCTCTGTTATTTTGCCTTTTTCGGATTTTGCTTCTTTAACATTGTTTTCTAGATGAAAATTGATTTTGTTTTCCTCTAAAAATGCTTTAACGGATTTTGCGCTTTTTTCATCAAGAATAGATGGCAGAACTCTTGGTGCAAGCTCAACAACATCAACAGATGCACAAACCTTTGAAAGACCTTCAGCGGCTTTCATACCTATAAGTCCTGCACCGATTACAACGGCTTTTGTTTCGGAATTCGCAAGCTTTTTAACTGCCTTTGTTGCCGCTAAATCAAGAAATGTTAACGCATTTTTGTTGCCCTCAACATTCTTCATTGGCGGTATAAATGGCTTTGAGCCTGTTGCAAGGCAAAGCTTATCATAAGGATATTCCTTTCTGCCTGCCTTAACAACTTTCTTTTCCGTGTCTATTTTTGTTACATTGCAATCGGTAATGATATTGATTTTCTTATCTTTATAAAATGAAGGCTTTCTGAGATACATATCCTTTTCGCTAACAACGCCTTTAAGATAATAGCTGATAGAAGGACGGCTGTATGGAAGATAGCTTTCCTTTGTAAGGATTGTAATTTCGCCTGCATTGTCTGCTTTTCTTATGCTTTCAGCAGTTGCAAGTCCGGCTGCTGATGCACCGACAATAACATATTTCATTATTTTGCACCTCCTGTTTCAAGCCAAACAAGCGCTTGATTCGGGCAATTTTTAACACAGGCAGGCTCTTCTCCCTGGCATAAATCGCATTTCATTGCAATTTTTCCTGTTTTGATACAGCCGACAGGGCAAACTGCAAGACAGGTCATACAGCCTATGCACTTGTTTTCATCAACAGAAACAATGCCTGTTTTCTTATCCTTCTGCATTGCGCCTGTTATACAAGCCTTAACGCAGGCAGGATCGTCACAATGACGGCAGTTCACAGCAACTGAAGCTGCTTTATCGCCGTAAACGGATATTCTTGCAACAGGTGCAGGGCTTTCCTTTTTATATGCAGTAACAACATCCTTTGATTTGCTGTGTGCAGTTTTGCAATAAACTTCGCAAAGGCGGCAGTTTATGCAGAGATTTTCTTTTGCAAATACTTTTTTCATTTAAACCGCCTCCTTATTCTCCGGCATGCTTGATGCCGAGTATTTCAAGCTCTTTATCGGATAAGCCGATGCCTCGAAGCATAAGCCTGTTTCCTCTTAATGAGTCGATAGAGTTGATACCCATACCGCCCATAATTTCTTTGATTTCGTGGTTCCATGCGTTTACAAGATTGATAACTCTTTGTGATGCAATTTCGGGGTTGAGTCGTCTTGTAAGCTCAGGTCTTTGTGTTGCGATACCCCAGTTGCATTTGCCTGTGTTGCAGGTCTGGCACATATGGCAGCCCATTGCAATCAATGCAGCAGAAGCAATGTAGCAGGCATCTGCGCCTAACGCAATCGCCTTAACAACATCTGCTGAGCAACGGAAGGAGCCTGCGGCAACAAGGGAAACTCTGGAACGGATACCCTCGTCACGAAGTCTTTGGTCTGCTGCTGCAAGAGCAAGCTCAATCGGAATACCAACATTGTCGCGTATTCTTGTTGGTGCAGCACCTGTGCCGCCTCGGAAGCCGTCAATAAAAACAATATCAGCGCCTGCACGGGCAACACCTGATGCAATAGCCGCAATGTTGTGAACAGCTGCGATTTTAACAGAAACAGCCTTTTCGCCGTTTGTTGCCTGCTTTAAAGACCAGATCAGCTGTCTTAAATCTTCAATAGAATAAATATCATGGTGCGGAGCAGGGGAGATTGCATCCGAACCAACAGGAATCATTCTGGCATTTGAAACCTCAACATTAACCTTTTCTCCCGGTAAGTGTCCGCCGATACCCGGCTTTGCGCCCTGTCCGATTTTGATTTCAATAAATTTGGAATTATCAAGATAACCTTTATGTACGCCGAATCGACCGGAAGCAACCTGAACGGCCGCATATTTGCCGTAATCATTAAGCTCCTCGTGTAATCCGCCTTCGCCTGTGTTGAACAGAGTGCCAAGCTCTTTTGCTGCCATAGCAAGAGATTTCTGTGCGTTCATACTGATAGAACCGAAGGACATAGCTGAAAACATAATCGGTGTTTCAATCATAACCTGCGGCGGCATTTTTGTGATGAGCTTTCCTTTTTTCTCAACCTCAATCTTTTCAGGTTTTCTGCCGAGAATTGTTCTGATTTCCATAGGCTCACG
>JAIDLO010000207.1 GCA_029050995.1 Eubacterium sp.
TTTTTCAAAATCAGTTACTGCAAGATAAATGAATTCTGAAATCTTATCATAATCTTCTTCATTAAGACCTCTTGTTGTTGCAGCAGGTGTACCGATACGAACACCTGATGTAACAAACGGAGAAAGAGGCTCGTTTGGAACAGTGTTTTTATTCAGCGTAATATGAACTTCATCAAGCTTTGCTTCAAGTTCCTTACCTGTTACGCCTGTACCAATAAGAGAAAGAAGCACAAGGTGGTTATCTGTTCCGCCGGAAACAAGATTAAGTCCTCTTTTTGTAAGACCGTTTGCAAGAGCCTGTGCATTATTGATTACTCTCTGCTGATATTCCTTAAACTCAGGCTTGAGCGCTTCACCAAAGCAAACTGCCTTACCTGCAATAACATGCATTAAAGGACCGCCCTGTGTGCCCGGGAAAATTGCAGAATTAAGCTTCTTTATAAGATATTCATTATTGCAGAGGATAAGACCGCCTCTTGGACCTCTTAATGTTTTATGCGTTGTTGTTGTAACAACATCAGCATAAGGAACAGGATTCTGATGAAGTCCTGCTGCAACAAGACCTGCAATATGCGCCATATCAACCATAAACATAGCACCGTTTGCATGCGCAATATCAGCCATTGTTTTGAAATCAATTGCTCTTGGATATGCAGAAGCACCTGCAACAACAAGCTTTGGCTTAACCTTATTAACCTGCTTTGCAAAATCAGCAAGGTCAATATAGCCGTCATCATTAACACCATAAGGTACAAAGTTGAAATATTTACCGCTGATATTTGCAGGAGAGCCGTGCGTTAAATGACCGCCGTTATCAAGGCTCATACCCATAACGGTATCGCCCGGCTTAAGAAGTGCAAGATAAACAGCCGTATTTGCCTGTGCACCAGAATGTGCCTGAACATTTGCATAATTTGCGCCGAAAAGCTCGCAAGCTCTTTTTATAGCAATATTTTCAACGATATCAACATACTGGCATCCGCCGTAATAACGCTTTGACGGAAGTCCTTCTGCGTATTTATTTGTAAGAACACTGCCCATAGCAGCCATAACCTGAGGGGAAACAAGGTTTTCAGAAGCAATAAGCTCAATATTTTCGCGCTGGCGTGAAAGCTCAAGTGCCATTGCGTCTGCAACTTCCTTGTCCGTTTCTGCAACCTTTGCGATAGAATCATAATAATCAGAATACATAATTAAGTCTCCTTTTTTTATATATTAATTTTAGATAATAGTATACAGGATAATAATAACATATTGAATTGCGTTATACAAGTATAGATTTGCTAAGAAATAAAAAAAGATGCATTAAATGCATCTTTTTCTTAATAACTGTATTCATAAACTTGAGATACTGCAAAACGAACAACGGCTTTAAAGCTACTGTACATTAATTTAATTTCAATATCAACACTGACAGGTGCATTAACAGTAAGCAATGTTAATCTGCCGGATTTATCAACCTGTGCAATTATATTTGTATCTCCAAGACGGCATGAGCCATCGCCGACATTTTGCATTGTTCCGAATTCGGTAGGCGGTTTCTCTTCGTCAGGCTCATCCTCTTCAGCTTTCATATTCATTCGCATAAGCTGATTCAAACGGCTCATAACGCTCATGATATCAACAAAATTCGAATGGTATTTTGCAATAGCATCTACCTCGGGATAACTGTTCCGAATATCATACCCGCTAAAATCCTTTCCGACCTTATCCCTTAAATCCATGGAAATTTTCACAATTTCATCAATAGATGTTTCTTCCTGCCCGATCACGAAAGAAATGTTTTGCATTTCTCCTTGTCCGTAAAGATGAGAAGATACGATACCATTAAATAAATCTTCGCTGATTTCCGAATTAACAGGCTGAACAACATTTGCGGGAACAATTGTTTTATCCGTTGTTAAAACGCCGTCTGAAAACTTATAATGATCAACCTTTTCTTCAATACTGCCGAATTTGAATTCAAAAAACTTTTTTAAAAGCGTATCAACTAAAGCTGTTGAACAATGTATTTCATCAATCTTAAAGGATGTTGTAAGCTTTAATTCAAAATTCTTTTCATTTTTCAATTTTTGAACAGCTTCTGTGTACACTCTGAGTGCTCTTTCGGATTTTTCGTTATCGCCTGTATCCCCTGTAAACGGAACGGAAACATTCCTGCACCCGCTGAAACATAAGGCAATAACAAGAAGCAAAGACACAAAAGCCGTTTTACCGATTTTTATAGTTTTTTTCATTCTAAGCTCCTTAAACAATGAAATAAAAATCGCTAAAATAATTTATTCTTCGAAAAAAATAATACTACAAACAACAGTCGGTATCAATCGTTATTCCAAACAAAAAGTATCTACAATTTCTTACATTTTTAATCATTATGCCCAAAAATTATACATCTGTTCAACTTTGATGCGAATAGAGGTTTCCAGAACCTGATCCATTAATTTAAAATTCGCTTTTAACTCAACAGGCGCAGTAATAATAACGGAATTCAAAAGCCCATTTTCATCTATCGCAGCTGAGATTTCGGTCTCTCCGATTGCGCATTCTCCGCCTGCAATACTTACAGCACTGCTGCCGGAAGAAGACGATTCTTTGCTGTCATCTGACGAGCTGTTAATCATCTTGCTGATTCCGAGCATATCAACAACAGTTGACAAAACATCTCCAACATTAATAAAATCCGAATGAACGGGTGCAAGTGCGGTTATTGCTGATTGATCAGACACCTTCTGCCCTTTGACAATCGGCATTATAGCCGCCGTAACCGCATCAAAATCCGCAGTTTCCTTCGACAGATTAAAAGAAAGCATAGCAATTTCATCCCCGACTAAAACGGAGTTACCGGAGAGGGCAGCTTCCTTGAAGCTTTCAATATAGGAATCTGCAGGCTGAATCACGCTGAGCGGCGTAGCTGACGCATTATCTTCAGCAACACCATTTACAAAAGAAAAGGATTCCGTGTTCTCCCGAACATCCCCGACATTATAGCCTATAATCTCGCCCAAAATTTTAACCAAAAGTGAGCTTTGACTGTTTATTTCTTCAAGCTTAACAGTTGTTTTTACATCAAGCTTGAAATTCTGATTATCTTTACTCTTTTTGACAGCGTCATTATAAAAGCTGACAACATCAAATAATGATGAGGCTTCATTTATTTTGAAGCTGTTTTTTTCAGACAGCTTATTCTTAATAACAATTCCGCCAAAAACAGAAGTCGCAATCAAAGCAACCGCAATTAAAG
>JAIDLO010000208.1 GCA_029050995.1 Eubacterium sp.
CATAAATATTGACAAATTATTGATTTTATAAATAAAAAACCTTGTATATAAAGATATACAAGGTCATTTTTTTTACATATTAAATTTCATTTTTTGAAATCTATCAATTACAATTTTGGAAACAACACCTAAAAGAAGCCCCGTTAACAAACCTGCAACAAGCAAAACAGGCAGATAATATGCAATATTCGGCGTTTCCATAATAAGAGCCGCAACAATAATCTGGCCGATATTATGGCATATACCGCCAAGCATACTTACGCCGATAATAGAAAGCTTTGTTTTCTTCGCAAGATACATAACAACAAAGCTTAATATACCGCCGCAAAGGCTGTACGGAAGCGATACCGTAATATTACCAAAGGTTAATGATGTTAAAAATATCCTAATCAGCGATATGGAAAACGCCTGGCTTGGTTTCATAATATACAGCGCAACAACGACAACAAGATTGGCAAGCCCGAGCTTTACACCGGGAATTCCGAAATTGAAAGGAATCAAGCTTTCAAAATAGCTGAACACAAACGCAAGCGCAACCATCAAGCCATAAAGAGCTACTGTTTGTACTTTATTTTTCTTCATAAATTTCCTCTATGCCACAGCATCTATATCATCTGCATTCCGTTCATTCACAACGGAAACAACAACCTTATGCGGCAAACAAATGATAGAGTCGCCATTTCTGTGTATTTTTCTATGGTGCGTACAAATACCGTCAGGGCAGTTTGCTTCGCGCATTTCAGCTTCCCCGTCCTTAATCACAAGAACATTTTTCCCGCCGTTCTCTGTTGCTATTTCACGAATTGCATCCTCATTAAGTGAAAGTGTTTCCGTAATATTGCCGTCAATCTCAATCTGAACATAAGCACCTTCACGGTCAAAGCCATAAAGAAAAAACACAAGAGCGCCGACAATAACTGCAACAACTGCAATTAGAATAAAATCTGCTTTTTTCATTATTGAGCTGCTGTATCAGCAGGTGCATAATTCTCTGCTACAAAAGCCTGTGCATTATTAACAGCCTCAAGAACAGCATTTGAAGAGATTGTTGAACCTGATATAAGATCAATAGGAGAACCTGTTTCATCGGATTTTAAAGGAACAACAGGGAGAAGTCTTGCAGCAAACTGATTTTTGAACGCATCTTCCTTAATTCTTACACCAAGATATTCTGTTTCCTCTTGCTGAAGAACATCAATAGAAGCAAGAATGGTTCCGTCTGCTGAAATGGTTGATTCAATTTCAATTGGAACTTCTGTATTATAGCCAATTGCCGTTCCTGTAACAACATAAGCTACAACCTTGCCGCTTGCGTCATAAGCTTCTTTTACTTCTGTAACATTATAATCGCCTGCATTCGTTGATGAAATATCTATTTCCTTTGTATCAGCGATTGTAAAGCTGATTTCAACAGGATTTCTGTACTTGCCGTTCTGTATATAATCAAGAACAACACAGCCAACAATAACAGCAGCAGACAAAACAACCATAACGGCTAATGAAATTAACCATGTAAGTGAATTCTTCTTAAAATGTGCCTGTTTCCTCATAATGATTCTCCTTATTTTTTAATATATTTTTCAAAACCTGAGCTGAAGGTTTTATTGTATTCCTTATCTATCCAGACAGCTTCAACACCGTCTGTTGCCTCAACAAGCTTTTTGCCGTTCTCAACGCTCATATTGAAAAGCGTTGTTGAAAGTGCATCCCCGAGCGCGGAATCATCGCATATAACGGAAACGCTTGCAACATATTCGCTTGGCATAAGCGTATCCGGATTTATGATATGGCAATATTTTTTACCGTCTACCGTATAATATCTTTGGTAATCTCCGCTTGTAACTACCGTTAAATCCGTTATCTGAACGACTTCAACATAGTCCATATAATCCAAATTCGGGCTTTCGATTTCTATATTCCAAAGGCTTCCGTCTTCCTTATGACCAAAGGTATAGGCATTTCCGCCAATGCTGATAACACCCGACTGCCACAAATTTTCAGAAGCCCATTTGCAGACCTCCTGAACAGCATAGCCCTTTGCAATAGCACCGACATCAAGCTTCATTTCGGGGTCTTCAAAATAAACGGTTTTCTTTTCCTTATCAATAACAAGAGAATTGATATCTGTATGCTTTGAAGCCTTTTCAAGCTCTTTCATATCAGGTAGCACTGCATCATCCGGATTATTGATTCCATGCTGGCGGTAATCATGCCAGACAGACAAAACAGCACCGAAGCAGATATTTGTTTTGCCCGAACTCAGCTTATAAACCTCTTTACCGTATTCAAGCAAATCTATAATTCTGCCGTCTACCTCAACAGGGGCATCCTTCGCCTTTGCATTCAGCGTATTAAGATTATTAATTCCGTCATATGCATTGTAGATATCATAAAGATGATCATACTCTTCAAGCTTATTATGGAATTCTTCAAGATGCGCATTAAAAGCATCCTGGCTGTTATCATATGCAATAACGGTTGATGCGGTATCAAACAAATCAAGAAAACTTGACGAAAAACGCTCTGCCTTTTGGCTTGCACTGCAGGAGCAGCAAACCAGCATAACCATTAAGGATAATAAAACACATAGAAATTTCTTCATAGTATATTGATTATAACACAACAATAAAAAACTTTCAACAAAAAAGAGAGAGTCTTGCGACTCTCTCCAAAGAATTTATATTCTAATTATGCCTGTGCAGCATTAGCTACAGTTTCAGCAATTGAGCTGATTGTAATTGTGCAGCCTGCTTTAAGGTCAGCATCAGATGATTTACCATCTTCGCCTACAGCAGCCTTAATCTGATCAGCAGTTTTGCCGATAGCCCATTTCTGATAAGCATCAGCCTGCTCATACCATTCGCCGCCGTTAGGAATAACGCCCATCTGAGCAGATACAGCCTTCATATTGTAATCTTCTTTAAGATCCTTCTTTGAAGTGATTGTGCCTGCTTTAACAGTGAATTTACCGTCAGCCATTGTGCCTTTGCCCTGAGCAGCATCAATGAGGCAAGATGTAATCTTACCGTCAGCGTCTGTTGTTACAGCAGCAACATTTGAATCATACTGAAGAAGCTTTACGCCGTCGCTCTCATAGTACTTTTCAGTCTTAATGTTAAGAGCAAGTTTATCATCAGTTGTTGCACCAAGATCTGCTGCACTTTCTACAGCTTTAGCTACAGTTTCAGCAATTCCGGTAATTGTGATTGTGCAGCCAGCTGTGAGGTCTGCATCTGTTGATTTACCGTCTGCGCCTACAGCAGCTCTGATATCAGCAGCTGTTTTGCCCTTAGCCCAAGCCATAAATGCATCAGCCTGCTCGAACCATTCTCCGCCGCCTTGGATATTACCAATCTGAGCAGATGTTTCTTTCATAGCATAGTCGCCCTGCTTCTCATACTTTGTTCTGAGATCTACGCCATAATCAGCGTCAGCTTTAGCAAGGTCCGGCTTTGTCTGAGCTTCGTCAATCTTAATGTCAACGATTTTGCCGTCAGCATCAACTGTTACAGCAGCAGCAACAACATCAATTGTAAGAGTAGTATCTTTTACTTCATCGATTGTGCCTGTTACAGCTAAACCTGTTTTTACAGCAGTACCTTTTTTACCGCCGCAAGCTGCGAAAGAAACAGCAAGAACAGCTACAAGAACTACTGCAAGAACTTTTTTAAAGTTTTTCATTGTTTTTTCTCCTTTATGAAAAAATATTTTTTTTGCATTTAGATAATAAACTAAAAAATAGCAATTGTCAATGATTTACAATTAAATAATTAAAATGCCTTGATGATTTTTCTTGGACATTTTTCGACACAGGTTCCGCACTTTGAGCATTTTGAATAATCAATTTTAGCAATATTATTTTCAAAAATAATAGCATCATTCGGGCAGTTTTTAGCACAGATACTGCAGCCGATACAACCTGATGTGCAGGCATTGATAACATCCTTACCCTTTGAGGTTGAAGAGCACTGCACTCTGTAATGTGTTCCGGCAGGAACAATTTCGATCAGATTATGCGGACAAACCTTTGCGCATTTGCCGCAGGCAATACAAAGGCTTTCATCAACAACAGCCTTGCCGTCTACAACCTTGATTGCATCTGTATCGCAGACTGCTGCACAAGTGCCGTAACCAAGGCATCCGTGCTTACAGGAGAAACGGCTTGAATCCGGCATACCTGCTGCATAACCGCAGGTCTGAACACCGAAATAATTATAATCTGTTTTCTTCGCGTCACAGTTTCCGCTGCATTTAACGAATGCAACCTTGCGTTCAACTTCGCCAACCTCTTCGCCCATAATAGCGCCGATTTTCTTGGCAACAGCCGTTCCGCCTACAGGGCAGGCAGAAACAGAAGCCTTGCCCTCTGCGATAGCCTTTGCACAGCTGTCGCATCCTGCATAGCCACAGCCGCCGCAGTTACTGCCCGGAAGCTCTTCACGAATCAGAATTTCCTTTTCATTAACATCAACATGAAATACTTTTTCAGCAATGCTGAGCACAATACCAATAACAAGGCTGATACCGCACAAAACAGCAATTGCAATTATAATCTGTTTGAAATCCATACGAACCTCCTATTAAGCAAATGCTGTAAAGCCATAAAAGGCAATTGACATAAGGCATGCCGTCATAAGCACTGCCGGTGTACCTCTGAATGATTTCGGGAAATTATTGTTTTCTGTTTTTTCACGCACACCTGCCATAATGATAATAGCAATGCAGAAGCCTACTGCTGTTCCAAGACCTGTTACAACGCTTGTAACAAAATCATTTTCAGCCTGTACATTCGTAAGAGCCGTACCGAGAACTGCGCAGTTTGTTGTAATCAAAGGAAGATATACACCAAGGCTTTTATAAAGAGCCGGAACTGCTTTTTTAAGGAAGAGCTCAACAAGCTGAACAAGGAAAGCAATAACCATAATAAATACAATCGTATTCAGATAGGTTAAGTTAAGCTTTTCAAGCACAAATGTGTAAAGCAGGCTTGCTACTGCTGAGGAAAGCGTAATAACGAAAATAACTGCTCCGCCCATACCGGCGGCAGTTTTTGTATTTTTGGAAACACCGATAAACGGGCAAATGCCAAGGAACTGACTCAATACAACATTGTTTATAAGTGCAGTTGTAAGAAGCACTAAAAATAAAGTTTTAACCATTATTCCTTAACCTCCCCTTCTGCTGTTTTGCCTTCTGCTTCTGCTGAAGGACATTCAGCGCAGTTACCGCTGCAAGCGCCGTTGCCCTTAACATGGCGGTTTGCACCTTTCGCCTTGAATTTGTTCTGAAGTGCACAAAGAATGGAAAGCACGAAGAATGCACCCGGAGCCAATACGAAGATTGAAACAGGCTCGTACTTTTCAGGCATAATCTGAAGACCGAACAAGGTTCCGCTTCCGATCAGCTCTCTTACAATACCGATAATTGTAAGTCCTACTGTGAAGCCAAGACCGATACCAACACCATCAAATATTGAAAGTATAGGACCATTCTTTGAAGCATACTGTTCTGCTCTGCCTAAAATAATGCAGTTTACAACGATAAGCGGAATATAAATTCCAAGGCTTTCGTAAAGAGAGGTTACATAGGCATGCATAAGCATTTCAATGATTGTTACGAATGAAGCTATAATAATGATATAAACAGGAACGCGTACACCATTTGGAATAACTTTTCTCAAAAGAGAAATCAAAAGGTTGGACATAATGAGAACTGCCATCGTTGCCAGTCCCATTCCAAGACCGTTTTTCGCACTTGTTGTTACTGCAAGAGTGGGACACATACCAAGCATAAGAACGAGTACGGGATTTTCTTTAACGATACCGTTATAAAGTCTTTCTAAAATTGCTTTCATGAATCTCACTCTCCTTTCACATTCGCTAAAACGCTGATTTTACCGGCAACCGGGGAAGCACTTGAAGATGCGTCAGCTGTATCTTCCTCAGGTGCATCTGCCTCCGCAAGGAAGCTTTCCGATAAACCGCCGCCATAATTTTCCTGGTAATACTTGATTGCCTCGTTAACTGCCGCATTAACAGCCTTTGTTGTAAAGGTTGCACCTGCGATTGCGTCAATCTCGTTATTAGCCTTATTTGCTCCGCTCGGAACAGAGGTTATCTTATCAGCCTTTAAACCTACAAACTGATCAGCATAGCCCGGCTCACTTGCCTTTGCGCCATAGCCTACAGTTTCGTTAGAGGATACGATTTCAAAGCTCTTTAATGTTGCATCCTTGTTTATAACAACTGCAAGAGTAATATCTCCTGCAAAGCCTTTTTTAGAAGTTACAGTAATTTTATAACCGCCGTCAACCTCTTCGGCATTGTCAACTGAAACAGTCTGTGCCTTTTTAACACCGCCGCCAAAGTTTTCCTGATAGAAAACAATCGCACCGTTTACTGCTTCCGTTACGGCATTTGTTGTAATTGTAGCACCGCTGATTGCATCAATTTCACTGTCTGATGCATTGCCTGTTTTCGTAAATGAAAGCATGCCCTCAGCACTCTTACCGGCAAACTGTGATTTGAATTCCGGATTTGTGCAGTTTGCACCAAAGCCAGGTGTTTCATTATTTGAAATAACATCAAAGCCTGCGATCTTGCCGTCCTTTGTAATGCCGACAGCAATCTGAAGATCAGCGCCGTAACCATTCTGGGTTGTTGCGGAAATAGCATAACCGATCAGATTTCCGCTTGCATCCTGCGCAGCGAGAACATTATTGATTGTACATTTCTGGATATCTGCACTTTCAAGAAGCTCGGTTGATTTTTCAAGCATAGCCTCCTTACCGTCTACCTGCGCAAATTCCTTTGCATCCGTATAAGCGGCAGACAGGGAAGCTGCTTCAGCAGCAATCTGCGCCTCTTCAATCGGACCCATTGTAACCTGGTTTACAATAGCAAGCAATGCAACGGAAACTAAAGTTACAACAAAAATAACGATTGTATTCTTTAAAATACTTGATTTCTTTTCAGCCATTATTTATTTTCTCCTTTCGCTTTAACACAGCCGAAAGGCTTTGGAACTGTAATCTTTTCAATAATCGGAACAAGAAGGTTGCTGATTATGATTGCATAGGATACACCCTCTGCTGATGAGCCGACACATCTGAACAATGCTGTTAACAGACCGAGAACAATGCCATAGACAATTTGTCCTGCAACAGTGATCGGGCTTGTAACATAATCCGTTGCCATAAAGAAAGCACCAACAAGAAGGCCGCCTGTAAGAACATGGCCAAGTAAGTAAGAAGCCGTTAAAGTATCGCCCTTGATAAGCGTAATAACAGCAACAAAAACTACTGTTGAGCCGATATAGATCAGCGGAATTCTTGCTGAAATAACCTTTTTAGCAATCAGATAAACACCGCCGATTATAATTGCAAGAGCGGAAACCTCGCCGATACAGCCATCATGAATGCCGAGGAAAAGCTTGAGCATATCAGGAACAACAACGCTTTCATCGGATACAGACTGTTCAACAAGTGCAAGTGGAGTAGCACCTGCAACGCCGTCTACATTAAACTGGTTCATAAGACCTGCAAAGGATATAAGCAGGAAGCATCTTGCTGCCAGCGCAGGGTTCATAAAGTTCTGACCCAAGCCGCCGAAAAGCATCTTTACAACTATAATTGCGAACACACCGCCGATAACAGGAATCCACCACGGAACTGTTGCAGGAAGATTGACTGCAAGAATAAGACCTGTAACAACAGCACTGTAATCAAAAACCGTTATAGGCTTTTTGGAAAGAAGCTCAAAAACAGCTTCACTGAGCACACAGGTAACAACGCAGAGCGCAATAACCAATAATGCTTTTAAACCGAAACGATAAACACCAAAAGCAAGAGTAGGAATAAGTGCAATAGCAACATCACGCATAATTGCTTTTGTTGTATTCTGAGATCTCACATGAGGAGATACGGAAACATTATACATAAACAAATTCCTTCCTTTCTTAATCTTTAGTGTTCATTTCACGAACTTTAACTTTGCCGTATTTAAAGCGCTGTGTAAGCGGAATTTTTGCAGGACAGATATAGGAGCAGCAGCCGCATTCTATACATTCCATACCGCCAAGCGCATTAAACTTTTCAAAATCATCCGTCTTAACTGCCTTAACAAGCATCTGCGGAACAAGATTCTGCGGGCATACCGTCATACATTTACCGCAATGGATACAAGCGGATTCCGGAAGAACGGCAACATCATCTTCTGTAAAAGCAAGAATGGATGAAGATGTTTTAACAACAGGAACATCAAGACTGCTCATAGCCATACCCATCATAGGGCCGCCCGAAATAAATTTAACAACATTCTCTTTCGCGCCGCCTGCTGCCTCAAGCATTTCGCTGTGGCTGATACCGAGCGGAACATCAAGATTGCAAGGAGAATTCACACCCTCGCCCGTAATTGTAACAACCTTATGTATTAAAGGCATATTCTTATAAACTGCCTCATAAATCGCATAGCAGGTTGATGTATTAATAACAACTACATTCTTATCGGCAGGAAGCATTTTTGAATTGATTTTTCTGCCTGTAATAGCAAAAATCAACTGTCTTTCACCGCCCTGCGGATACTTTGTTTTAAGTGGACAAACTGAAATTTTATCATTGGATGCAGTATTCTCTTCCATTGCCTTAATTGCATCAGGCTTGTTATTTTCAATGCCGATTACTGCCTTTGCATTTGGCAGAAGCTTAAGTGCAGCTTCAATACCCTTAACGATTTCTGCACCTCTTTCAAGCATAAGGCGATAGTCTGAAGTAAGATACGGCTCACATTCAGCGCCATTGATAATAAGCGTATCAATTTCCTGTGCATTTTTAGGCATAAGCTTAACACCTGTCGGGAAGCCTGCACCGCCAAGGCCGACAATGCCTGCGTTTGTAATGATATTTCCAATCTCTTCAGCAGACAAATCATCAAGCTTTCTTTCTGTGCCGAAACCTTCCACTGCCTCGTCATTATTATCATTTTCAATTACAATGCAGTCTACCTTGCTTCCGTTTGCAACAATTCTTTTTTCAATCGCCTTTACAGTTCCCGAAACAGAGCTGTAAACAGGAGAAGAAATAAATCCGCCGGCTTCAGCGATTAACTGACCTTTCAGCACCTTATCGCCCTTCGCTACAACTGCTTTTGCAGGAGCGCCGATATGCTGGGAAAGCGGATAAACCATTGCTGCAGAAGCGTTAACAATCTGAATCGGTGAATCCTTTGAAAGCTCTTTGCCCTCATAAGGATGAATACCTTTTTTAAATGATTTAAGCTTCATTCGCGTACATCCTTTCATTTTAAATATAATCGTACATAGTTTATTATAACACAACAATTCTGTACATTCAATCACAAAAGCCGTTAGCAGGCACTAACTTTTTAGGAATCCCTCCACCGCAAGGGGAAGCCTTATTGTAGGGTGCGATGACCACATCGCACCGAATGTACAAGATTTAAACAAAGAAAAGCGGGACGATGTGGTCATCGTCCCCTACAATTTATTTGGTTTTTACACTCTTTGACTTACTCCAAGCAGAATAAATCTTTGTTGACTTGCCGTTTACTTTTACGGTTTTGTAAGTACGAATACGAACATAATACTTTTTCTTTGCTTTGAGTTTTGAAACGGATTTTGATGTTGTGCTGTTCTTTGAAACAGTTACAGTTTTCGCACTTGAGAACTTACTGCTTGTTGAATACTGAATCTGGTAACCCGTTGTCTGCGTTGTCAGTTTTTTCCACTTTGCAGTAAAGCCCTTTGATTTAGCTGTTACGCTCGAAAGTGTTGTTGCCTTTGGCTTGATTGTAAAGGTTTTCTTTATTGTTCCGCTATAATTACCTTTGAACTTAATTGTTACTGTATATGTTCCAACATTCTTTCTTCCACTCTGATAGCTTATAGTATAATTGCTTGTCGCTATCTTCTTACCCTTGCTGTCTTTAACCGTTACACTTGGCTTTTTTACTTTACCATTATATGTATAGCTTGTGGTTGAAAGGGTTACTGTTTTCGGGTAATAGATTGTTGTTTTTGTTGTTGATCCGCAAACTGAACATTTCTTTGTAATACTTCCATTTTTCTTTGTTGTTGCTTTTGTAGTTGTTGTTTTGTATGTATGTGCAGTTTTTGCAATCGTTTCTGTTTTCGTTTCGCCACAAATTGTGCAGGTATATGTCTTAACACCTTTAGCTTTACAAGTAGCTTTTTTAGTTACCTTGCCATTATCATAGTTATGCTCGTCATGTGGTGCTAAGTCAACTGACATTTTAATTTTATCACCATAATGTCCATAGCTTTCATGGTAAAATCCACTTCCGAATACATATGTTTCACCACTCTGACAATAGTAATCAAAACAGTCATCGCCATCATCCTTATGTTTCGATACATCTATTTCATTCATATCTTTATCATATAAAGATACATTTAGCTTCCATCCAACAACCACTGATTCTCCTGGAATCATTGTGGTGGAAGAAAATCTATACAAACCGCTTTCTTCAGGCGTGAAGGAATAGTAATACATCTCTTGGTCAATTCCATTTTGTATTTCTATGATTTGTTCCTTTCCTACTGAAATTTCAGGAGGTGTATATTTTTTTAATTCAACAGTAATATTTGTTGTTGGGAAATCTTCATCTCCAACAAACATATCTTCTTCGGAAAAATCAGCATCTTCATATAATGGATCATCAATATTAAACTGAAAAAAGATACCATATGTTTTAGTTGCGTAGCAATGTGCTACTATACTTGATTCATTGCCACTTTCCATCTGACAGTTGTGTTTGGCTTTATATCCATTTTCGTATATTTCATAATCATCGGATATAAATGTACAATTTGTTACAGATTTGTTTTGAGTTTTTATACTTAACTCATAAAGACCATCTTTTTCGGGTTTAAATTCATAAGTAAAAAATACACTACCCCAACAACTCAATTTGAACACCTTACTAAAATCAGATGTAATTGTTCCTATTGGCTGATAATTTGAATCTTCAATAAGTTCATCATCTACAGTTGCATAAGCCGAAAGGTTTATACCTGTTGTTATGCTAAAGAGCATTGCGATTGCGAGCATAAAGCTCAAAAGTTTTTTTGTAAATTTCATAATTTACCTCCTAATAAAAAATGTATTTAGTTTTTATAAAAACCAATAAAAAAAGACGCAGCCGAAACTACGCCAAAAAACGCACAGCTCCAACTGTCGCCAAACAATTTACATCTTTGCCATCTATAGAAAAGTATGATAAATAGAGCATGCATTTTTATCAGAAGATAAAAAAACACACTTATCTATATCAAGCAGTTATTAAAATGTAAATTATTTGGCAATTAAAGTATAGCATTATAAAATCGCATAGTCAATTAAATATTAAAAATCATAATGCATAAACAGGACGGGTAACCCGTCCCCTACGAAATGGTATTGAACACACCCCGCCTCCCTTTGACAAGGGAGGCACAGAGGTTTGTTGATTTGTATAAATAAAAGAGCAGTAAAAACTGCTCTTTTGATTTCAGCTTATTAAATTCATTTTATATATTACGGCTTGATTGCGTTTGTTGTAATCAGCGTTACGCCCCAATCAAGAAGACGATTCAAATCATCTTCCTTATCAATTGTCCAAGCACCCATAAGAAGCCCTTTATCCTGGCATTCTTTTATGATTTCCTGCGTATTATCATCTTTTCTGCCGTCAAAATCAATGCCGCATTTACCGCCGATTGAATGTGCATCCTTAATTGCATCCTCATCAATTACACTTGCAAGGTAATAAATCGGCGCATCCGAAAGCTGACGCATTGCATAAAGATTTTCAATATGGAATGAAATATATACTACCTTATCGGCAAGATCGTATTTCTCAACAAGTGCAACAATTTCATCATAATGCTCTACATTGTTTGCACCCTTAAGCTCAATAACAGGCACCATATCATACTGCTTGCAGATATCAAGATACTCTTCAAGCGTACAAATTCTTAAATCCGGATAATTGGCGATATTAGAGCCATTATCTGTTACATAAGTTTTGAGCTGATCATAAGTGATTTTTTCAATAAAGGAGGATTTATTCATCATTCTGTATGTATGCATATCATGCTGAATAACCCAAACGCCGTCCTTTGTACGGTAAACATCACATTCCGCACCATTGAAGCCTGCAAGACCTGCTTCAACAAATGCAGGCGCGGTGTTTTCAGGCGCAATTGCGCTGAAACCTCTATGCGCAATCAAGGTTACATCCCTTGAATCAGAAATGCTGATGATATCATACTTCTTTGTTTCGCAATATACCTTATTGAACACTGCCATACCTACCGCAATTAAAACTACGAAAAAAACTGCTAAACATAAACATACAACTCCTGCTATTTTTCCTTTACTCCATTTTTTTGCTTTACTCATTTTCTGAATCCCCTTTTTCTTCATGATTTGAGTTTACTTTAGGGAATTTCAAAACTCTGTTTTTATCTTCAACAAATGTTCCGTCAATCCATTCCCCTTTGATTCCTTTTGCCGATGCACCAAGCTGAAAATGCAGTTTGGCAATTCCGAAATCAATACTTTTATCTGAATACGGCTCATCAACCGAGGCTGAAACAACGCCGTTTTCATATCTGAAATTTACAGGGCGGCGATTGACCGCACTTGGCGCTTTTTCAACAAGCTGCATTGCATATTCAAAATGCTGAGGCAGTTTTTCATCACAAACCTCAAACATCTTTTGATAAGGTTTACTGTTTTTATGTGTTGCTTTATACATCACGTTTTCAATCAGGCTTCTTTTAGAATTTGCAAAGCCGATTACAATTACGCCATAAAGAAGAGATTTTTCAGGCAAATCAATCATTTCAAGGATTTTATTTTCATTAAAAGTGCCCGATACCCAGCAAGTACCCAAGCCGTGATACGCACATTGAAGCACAATTGTTTCGCCGTAAAAGCCGCAATCCTCACGCACGGAAGCCGTATCCTTTCCGCAAACAGCAACGGCGGAAAATCTGCCCGAAAAAATGCTGAACGCCGGCGAGGCATCCTCAATAAAGAAGAAATTAAGATTGGCTTTGCTGTTTACATAATCAACCAAATCTTTAATATTCGCCATAGTTTGTTCATCAAGAAGAACGCTTTTATAGCTTCGTCTTGAGGTGCGCATTTCGATTGCCTGTATATATTCTGAATTCGTCATAAATTAACCCCAGTTATTGATTGTTGAAAGAAGTAAATCATACTGCTTTGTTGTTATATTATCAGGCTTGAAAACAAGGCAGCGCTTCATATCCTTTGTTCTGTTAACAGTCCAGACAGAAAGCTTGTATCCGTTTTTATGAAGCAGATCAGAAAGCTGGCCGCCTGCATATTTATAATTGCAGTTTATGCCGATAGCACCTGTTTCTTCAAGCGTTTTCAAAAGCTTTTTCTGATAATCCTCTGTAAAAATACGCCATCTTGACATCTGCATATTCAGATAATATTCCAAATCAGCACAGCTTGAATTTTTAACTGCCTTAACATCCGTTGCTTCAATGCCTGTTAAAAACGCATTCCCGTAAAGATTATATTCAATTAAAAGATCATGAAGTGCATCAAGCGTTCTTGTTTCTTTGATATCAAGGTTTATTTTTATATCTGTTCCTTTAAGAAGCTCAAAAGCCGAGGTCAGCTCAACGCCGTCATTATTGGTAATATTAAGATCATGATTCATAACAAGCGTGCCATTCGGTCTTTGTCTGATATCAAGTTCAATAACCTCAACATTGTTTTTTATTGCGGCTTCAACAAAATCCAAAGAATTTTCACTTGTATCAAATGCACCTGTATGTGCAGTTATCGTAAAGCCTTCCACAAAGCTCAGCTTCCTTTCCTCATAACTTTTTGTAACGGCATATTCCGCAACACAAATAACGATAAACACGGAAATTAAAAAAGAAATAACCTGATAGCTGAAATGCTTTGCCCAAGTTGGTGTCATATTCCGCTTTAAAAATCTTTTAAATTTTCTCCAGCGGACATGAAAATTATCACGCCAGTTGGATTTTGTATCAGTCATAAAATCAACCTCATTGTTATCATAACACAAAAAAGCATTAAATGGTAGCATTTTTTTACACCACCATCCAATGCTTTAAAATCTTTCTATTAATCCTGTCTGCTGCCTGAATAGTTTGGAGCTTCCTTTGTAATATGAACATCATGCGGATGGCTTTCAACAAGACCTGCACCTGTAATCTTGATAAACTTAGCATTTGTGCGAAGCTCCTGAATATTATGGCATCCAACATAGCCCATACCTGAACGAAGACCGCCCATCATCTGATAAACAGTATCGCTTACAGGTCCCTTATAAGGCACACGGCCTTCAACGCCTTCCGGAACAAACTTCTTCGTTCCGTTCTGGAAATAACGGTCTGCTGAGCCCTTGTTCATTGCACCAAGAGAGCCCATACCGCGATAAACCTTAAACTGTCTGCCCTGGTAGATTTCTGTTTCGCCCGGTGATTCCTCACAGCCTGCAACAAGAGAACCAACCATAACAACGCTTCCACCTGCTGCAATTGCCTTAACGATTTCACCGCTGTATTTGATACCGCCGTCTGCGATAATCGGAATACCGTATTTATCAGCCATTTCAGCCGAATCATAAATTGCTGTAATCTGAGGTACACCGATACCTGCAACAACACGGGTTGTACAAATAGAACCGGGACCGATACCAACCTTAACTGCGTCTGCGCCTGCTTTAATGAGTGCTTCTGTTCCCTCAGCAGTTGCAACATTACCTGCAATAAGAGAGATATGCGGGAATGCTTCCTTAACTCTTGCAACCGCCTTGATAATATTTTCTGAATGACCGTGCGCTGAATCAAGAATAAATGCATCTACCTGCGCATCAGCAAGAGCCTTTGCACGATCAAGAAGATCTGTAGTAACACCAAGTGCTGCAGCACAAAGAAGTCTGCCCTCTTTATCTCTTGCAGTATTTGGATATTTAACGCTTTTTTCGATATCTTTAATTGTAACCAAGCCTGTAAGCTTACCGCTCTTATCAACAAGAGGAAGCTTTTCAACCTTGGAAGCCATAAGAATCTTCTTTGCTTCATCAAGTGTTGTACCTGCCATGGCGGTAACAAGCTTGTCTTTCGGTGTCATAACAGTTGCGATTTTAACATCATAATCTGTCATAAATCTCATATCACGGTTTGTAAGAATACCAACAAGTGTACCGTCTGCTTCACAAATCGGAACACCGCTGATTTTATACTTTCTCATAAGATTTTCAGCATCAAGCGCAGTGTTTTCAGGAGAAAGGAAAAACGGATTTGTAATAACGCCGTTTTCAGATCTTTTAACCTTATCAACCTCTGTTGCCTGATCTTCAATCGTCATATTCTTATGAATAACACCGATACCGCCTTCTCTTGCAATAGCGATAGCCATGTTTGATTCTGTTACGGTATCCATAGCAGATGTCATAAGAGGAATATTAAGTTTAATATCCTTTGTAAGATTGGTTGACAAATCTACTGCATTCGGCAAAACATTGCTTTCTGCAGGTATAAGCAAAACATCATCAAAGGTTAAACCTTCTTTAACAAATTTTGAGCCATATTCGTTCATTTGAATTCCTCCGTTTTCTATATAAAATTATTTTTACTATAATAACACAAATGCGTATCAATATTCAACCCCTTAATTTGAAAGGGAAACAATTTTTTCAACAACCTCTTCAACATTCGTGTTGTCGCAATGAATCACGGCATCAGCATATTTTTCATAAAGCGGCAATCTTTCGGTATACATATCAAGAAGCGTATCGCCTTTTTTCAAAACAACACCCCGTGTTGTAATATTATTCAGTCTGCCGAGCATTGTATCATAATCCAGATGAAGATAAATGATTTTACCAAGCTTTTTCAAATGCTGCATCGCTTTTTCGCTGTAAATAACGCTACCGCCTGTTGCAATAACAGTACCCTTTATATCAAGGGAAAGGATTGCATTTTCCTCTGCTCTTTCAAAATAGGAAATGCCCTTTTCATCAATGATTTCCTGAAGTCTTTGATTTTCCAAATTCTGAATCAGCAAATCCGTATCAAAAAAGTTTTTTAAAAGTGCCTTGGCGGCAAGCACACCGCAGGTTGATTTACCCGAGCCCGGCATACCGATTAAAACAATATTACTGTTCATAAATTATTTAACACCAACTTTTTTACAGATTTCGCTCATTTTACATATATCACAAAGCGGCTTTCTTGCGGAGCAGACATCTCTGCCGAACAGAACAAGCCTATGGCAGAAATCAGAGCCTTCCTCAGCAGGAATAATTTTTTTCAGAAGAAACTCAATTTTCTTCGGGTCCTTCTCGGCAACAAGCCCGATTCTGTTTGTTATTCTGATACAATGCGTATCCACAACGATTGCAGGCTTGCCGTAAATATCGCCGACAATTAAATTTGCTGTTTTTCTGCCGACACCAGGAAGTGTTATTAAATCTTCAATCGTATCGGGCACTTTGCCGTCAAAATCCGACAAAACCTTTTGCGCCATACCAACAATGGATTCTGCCTTGTGCTTATAAAAGCCGCAGGAATGTATGTATTTTTCAACCTCTTTAACATCAGCAGCCGCATATTCCTCAATCGTTTTATATCTTTCAAACAACGCAGGCGTAACAAGATTTACTCTTGCATCCGTGCATTGCGCAGAAAGCCTTACGGCAACAAGCAATTCAAACGGATTAGACGCCGTAAGCGAGCAGATTGCCTCGGGATATAATTCTTTTAATATTTCAACAGCCTGAACGGCTCTTTCCTTTTTCGTCACGGTACAAGATTCCCCATTTCCGTATAGATATAATACCAATCTGCTTTTTCAATTTCAGTATCGGCAGATGATAACTGATCCTTTATTCTTTTAACATTTGTTGTGCCTATAATCGGCTGAACAATATCAAGTTGATTGATAAACGCAATCGCCAGAGCATCCTTTGAAATATGATATTTTTCTGCCCATTTCTGAAGAGCAGGCATTTTATCGGCAAGTGCTTCATCTACTGTAAAGATTCCATTATCCGACCGCATTGGACCCCAAGCCTGAATAACCATATCATTCAGCATGGAATACGGCAGAACGGAACCGTCCTTATCCACTGCAAATGAATTATTCATATTTGCGCACATCCATGAATCCAGCATTCCCGTATGGAAAAGACCAAGCTGCAGCTGATTTGCAACAAGTGGAAAATCAGTATACTTTTTCAGATATTCAACCTGCATAGAATTGAAATTTGAAACGCCGAAATTTTTAACAAGCCCTCTTGCATAAAGAGAATCAAAAGCCTCGGCAACCTCCTCGCCTTTCATAAGAATATCCGGACGATGAAGGCAGAGCACATCAAGATAATCAACGCCTATTCTTTTGAGCGAGCCTTCAACGGAAGAAACAATATGCTCCTTTGAAAAATCGTAAAAGCCCTTTCTGATTCCGCATTTTGACTGAACAAAAATACTTTCTCTGTCTATCCCTTTAATCGCTGCACCAAAGTATTCTTCGGACACACCGCCATTATAAATATCCGCATTATCAAAGAAATTCACGCCGCATTCTATTGCCGTAAGAACAGCAGACTTTGCTTCTTCCTTTGTTTTTCCGCCAAGGCGCATACAGCCGTATGCAATTTTTGAAGTTGCTATATTTTTTCCGATTTTAATTGTTTTCATAAGCTTTATCCTTTGGGCAATAAAGAGTAATCCGAACCTGCCAAAATGCAGTATTAAAGCGAATTTAGAATTTTTCACTGTTGCCTTGCGCCAGCAAGGCTGCCATCTCAA
>JAIDLO010000209.1 GCA_029050995.1 Eubacterium sp.
CGAAAGATAGTCGGCAGCGTCAGACTTGTATAAGAGACAGATTTTATTTTCCGATGAAAATAATTGATGATGCGATGAGGAACTGTCCTGCATAATAGAGAAGATGGTTGATAAAGATATGCGGAGCCTTATCCCAGCCTTTTCCAAAATAAGTAAAGCAAAGAACAACATCGGAAAGCAGGAATAATACTGCACCAACAGCAAATAAAAGCATAGCCGTTGTTCCCGTTACTACAGCGGCAAGGATTGAAATTAATGCAGTTGCAGCAAGGAAGGTTGAATACAGAATAACAATACCTTTATATCTTCCAAAATCAAGCTTAAGCATTTTGCCCGAAAGTACATTACCAACAGCGATTACAAAAGCAACAGCTACGCAGGCAAGCACCCACCACCATTCAAGCTGATAATACCAAATCATTGCGCCGCTATAGAAAACATGACCTATTGCGAAAAAGATAAATCCGGAATTCAGATAAGGATGGCTGTCATTCGGATAAACATACTTTAAATCAAGCGTAATATCTCCGCACAAGCCGAGAATTCCGCCCATAATGATTAAAACACCATAGACTGCATTTTCAGGATTCGCAATTACAGCGAAAACACCTGTTAGCAAGAAGCAAAGGCTTGATGCCATTTTGAAAAACAGGTTCTTAACGCTTGCACCTTTTGAACGCGAAAACAAAAATCCTACAGTTACAATCAGCCCTGCGGCTAAAGTTAAATAATACAATGGCATAAATTTTCCCCTTTAGTTTATAAAAAGTTTATATTTTTATAAACTCAGTATAGCATACAAGGAAAGTAACTGCAAGCAATTTTACAAAATAATTATGATTGTAATAATAATTTTTGCTTTTTGACTCTAAGATACAACATAATCAGCGGTATATCGGCAAGAAGCCATGCAACAGGACCTGCAAAGCAAACTGCTGCAAAACCGAAAAGCCTTGCGAAGCAATATGCAACCAGCAATCTTCCGACAAGCTCCCCTGCACCTGCAATTGTATTTGCATAGGTAAAGCCAAGCCCCTGCAGTGTGTTTCTGAAAACATACAGAAGAGAAACAAGGAAATAACAGCCGCCGATCGTATAAAGATATTGCTTTGCGTAACCCATAATTTCTGCTGAAGGTGTTTCAATAAACAAACGAACAACATACGGTCCTGCAAGAATTAAAACGGTACTGCAGATTACACATACAATCAAATCAAGAACAAGTATTCTTCTTACGGATGAAACGATGCGTTTATAATTCTTTGCTCCGTAATTCTGCGCAACAAAGGTAGAATTGGAAACACCGAGTGCACTCATAGGGATATTCGTTATCTGCTCAACCTTGCCTGCTGCTGTTATTGCCGCAACAGCAGTTGAGCCAAAGCTGTTTATAGCTGACTGCAGAATCATTGAGCCGATAGATGTAATTGTAAACTGCAATGAAACGGGAATTCCCAGCTTGAGCTGTTCCCATGAAATGCGCACATTCGGCTTTAAATCGTTCTTTTTTATGGACATTATCGGTTGCTTCTTCATTACATAAACACCCGAAAACAGCGCTGCAACGCCATAGGAAATAACCGTTGCGGCAGCCGCACCCTCAACGCCAAGAGAAAATACACCGACAAAAAGAATATCAAGCACAAGATTGGTTATAACGCTGATAATGATAAACCACATTGGCTTTTTACTGTCGCCAACAGCACGGCAGATGCTTGTAAAATTATTAAACAGCATCTGAAAAGGCACACCGAAATAAAGAATATTTATGTACGCAGATGATAATTCAATGATGTTCTCAGGCGTTCTGATAAGCCTTAAAATCGGATTGGAAACAATATGCGCAATGATAACGATTGCTATACCAATCATCAAAGAAAGCGTTATACTGCTTCCTGCATACATATTCATTGCACGCTTATCCCCTGCGCCGAATTTTTGCGATACAGGAATTGTAAAGCCACTTGTCAGTCCAAGCGCTGTACCGATAATAAAGCCGTTGATTGGACCGATACAGCCTACTGCCGCAAGGGCATCCTCGCTGATATATCTTCCTACAATGATGTTATCTATTAAATTATAAGAATACTGCAAAAGTGCACTTGCCATAATCGGCAAAGCAAATATAACAATTGATTTAACTATACTGCCTTTCAGCATATCATTTTTCATAATCTGCCTCTGTATCAAAGATTTTATACATTATAGCACTTTGGTTTTAAATATCAATAGTATTTTTTAAGATTTTGAAGATAAGCATTCAGCTGTTTTCTGCTTTTTATTATAACGGCTTTATCGGGATATTTGGCTTTAATTGATTTGAATTTGTTTTTGCGTTTTTTGGAATACTGCTTATACACAAGCCAGGTAAAAAACCACAAATCCATTCGTTCCGTACAGTCGTCTGCCATACTTTCTCTTACTTTGCCCTTGTAATCACGATTTCTTTTGAATGCACCTTTCATACACACAAAACGGTTGTATTGCAAAATAATGATTTTGTCTGCCTGCTCAAGCCTTTCTGCCTGATCCATTTCGCTGTAATTGCCGTCTATAACCCAGCTTTCGTTTTGCATAAAAGTCTTGACCATCTTTTTACATTCTTCTCTGTCCCGTTCTGCCCAATTCTCTTTAAAATTAACACAATCAAGATAAAGAAGCGGAATATCGTAATACGCTGAAAGCTGTTTTGCAAGAGTTGATTTACCGCTTCCGCTGAAGCCCATAATAGCGATTTTCATTTATTTGTCCTTTCCTATACCAAGCAATTCATAAACATATTTCATATTATCCAAAGGAATAAACTCATCGTTATCAATAAGTTCTTTTATTTTGGCTGTAGATGCCCACATGGCATCGCAGGTTTCTTCAGGCTGTAAAACAATATCATCAATACTGCAATTATGCTCAAACAACCACACATCGCAAAAGTCCTGATAAACAGTACGCTTAATCGTCTTATAAAGCCTACCTTTGCTTTTATCAAGCGTAATACCCAATTCCTCTTTAACCTCTCTTAAAGCGGCTGAGAGGCTGTCCTCGCCCGCAAGCGCTGAACCGCCTGTGCACTCCCAAAACAGAGGGAAATGCTTATTCGGTGTACGCTTGGAAATCAGCCATTCATCCTTATCATTTTTTATCCATATATGTACAACAATATGGTATTCGTTTTCTTGAATCTGCTCTGAATACGCAACTCTTTTTATTGTTTTGCCGATTAAATTTCTGTTTTCATCATAAAGATCCCAAATTTCTTCCATTTGATTACCTCCTATTACTTTATTAAACGCTTAGACCAATTGAAAAGAATTTCAGACATTTGCTGAAAATCAATTTCACAGCCGTTTTTCAAATTTATAAATGTATTCAAAATCAATTTTTCTTCTTGTTGAACAGCTTCAAGCAAGACTGTTTTGCTTGAAATATATTCCCCTGTTTGCTTAAAGCAGATTGCCTGAATAACAAAGGTTGCTGACTTATACAAACTTTTCAGAATATCAAAATCCTTTTCATACAGCATATTATGAACGCACGCATGATAAATGTTGCAGGAACCTGCTTTTATCGCCTCGTCAATTGACACATCATCAATCAGAAAAAGCAAATCGTCAAGGCTGCCGATCATCGGCTTTGTATCGTAATAAAACTGAAAAAGCTCGGATACATTCCAATTCAGTAATTCATTTTTTCCCGAAATAAATCCACACATTAAATCTCTTTCAGGAATACGATCAAGCAACTGATTGTACTTTTCAATATCGGATACAGACAGTTCATCAAGTATAACAACAAGATCTATATCGCTGTTTTCCGTGGCCTCGCCCCGAGCGTAGCTTCCCTGCAAGCCAACAAACCATAGCCTGTTTGGAAACACTGCCTTTAATCGCTCAACAAAATCTTCAATAAACACATCAATTTCAATCATACTATTTCTCCAAATCAAATAAAAAATAAAAAGCCCCTGCAAAAATTGCAAAGGCTTAACTTCTGTGTTCGGAATGGGAACAGGTTATTCTCTTTAAATCAGTTACGGCTGATTACTAATTCAAAATAACATAAGAATTTTATTTTGTCAAGGAAAAACTTATAATTCTTTTACATAGTATTTTAATGCTTCATCTTACCCTTTATATCCGAAATCAACATATATATTCCCATAAACAGACCGACAGACATAAAAATAATATACGAAACTAAAAAATTAAAAAGGCAAAAATCAAACAAACAATAAAGAAAAAATTCTATTATGATCAGGAATAAATAGATGTGACAATACTCTTCATAAATAAACAGCCCAATTTCAACCTTTTGATATTTTCTATATTTATTATAAATAATTGGTTGAAATACTTTTGATATTCTGACTTTATGAAGATTTACATTCTCACAATTAAATTTAAAAATAAAAAAAGACAACATAAAATAATTCACTGCCACAAAAAGCAAACGAATCCAAAAATTATAATTCATAATTCAATCACCGGATTTTCTGAATAATACCTCTTAAGTTAGTTTCTTTTCCATAACCTCATAAATCAAAACCACATCATTCTTTAATGGATACTTATTATGATTTACCGTTTTATATCCAAGCTTTTCATAGAGCATTACAGCAGGAAGAGAAGCATCCAAAACAGCAGTATCATATTTTTTCTTTATCTTGCTTTCAAGCTGTTTAATGATATATGTGCCGTATCCTTTACCTTGATAATCAGGCAATACATAAACTCTTGTAATATGATTATCAGATAAACAGCCTGTACCGACTAAAACATCGTTATCATATAAAGCATAAACAGTTTGCTTTTCAATATCTTTTCTTATATTCTCCAAAGAATGAAGCTCACAGAAAAAATCAACAACCTCCTGCAGATAATACTTTGGATATATTGCTTTTATCGTTTGTTGAACAAGATTAAAAATCTCGATATGCAATTCTTCATCAGCTTTTATATATTTCATTCTTCCTCCATAAGTTTATTCAATTCATGAATCGCACTGCTCAATACTTTCTTTGCAAATGCTTTTTTACCAAAGAACTGTTTGCTGAATCTTGGCATTCTGTAATAAGTTTCAACGCATACAATCAAGCCAAGATATAACCGCATAAGATAAAATCTAATTAACTCATTTTTATTAAAGGAAAGCTTATTCTTTGCAACAGAATTATAGCCGTCAAGCAGAGATTTATTTTCATTCATATCAAACGGTGCTATATAATCAAGATGAATGAAATCTCCTACAGGATCGCCAAGTATCGTTCGTTCAAAGTCAATTATAGAGGAAAGCTTGCCGTCTTTTACAAAGATATTTCCCTGCCACAAATCAAAATGGAGTATAGACGGGGTTTTAACCTCATCAAGAACATAAGAACATCTGTCAATCAAATTCATTATTTCATCAAAACAAGGAATTTTGCACCTAACCTTTTTGCCGTCCTTAATGATATTGTTTATCATATCAAAATAAGCATCTTTCCAAGTTGGCTTTAAACCATTTTGGAGATAACCAAATCCTAAATCACATTCTGTATTGTGAAATTCGGCAACAGCTTTGCCAAGATCAAACATGACAGCATTGTATTCATCCTTGTTGAGATTTTGACCAAGAAGCATTTCGCCCTCAACAAACTCAATAATCAAATAATTGTATTTATCAGCTGAATCTGAGGAAGAAGCAATTACCTTCGGAACCTTAGCAAAAGAATTATTGCAAAGGTTTTCTAACGCAAATTGTTCACTTGCAGCTATGTTCTGTTCATAGGTTAATACAGAAACATCTTTTGACGGAGCAATTTTTATAACATATACCCCGTTATCTGTAACGACTTTGTAAACGGTGTTGAACTCTCCGCCGCTAAGCTGTTTACTCTCCAAAACATTTCCTAATTTGTTTGAAGAAAAGATTTTTTGTAAATCATTATCGGATAAATTCTGCTTCATTTTATTTTTCATAATTTCAACTCCATAATTCAAACAAATCAAATATATACTCAGCATACAATAAAAGAAATATATAGTCAATAAAATACAAAGAAAAAACCTCTAACAGAAGTTAGAGGTTTTGAAGATGTCGGCATCGACCTATTTTCCCGGGCAGCTTCCCG
>JAIDLO010000021.1 GCA_029050995.1 Eubacterium sp.
GGATCAAAGAGGTAATGATATTTTATTCAAATTCAAAAGAAAATTGCTGGAAGAAATGAATGAAAGATATCTTGAGGTTTCAAGAAGGGGCATCACGAATCAAAGAGTTATAAGCGATTTGGTCATCAGCGAGCATACGGATGTAAGAAAAGAGTATAATGCATTTTATTTGGATGAAACAGCAGCCCAGAGAACAAGAAAAAATTTAATTATGAATGTTGTCGGCTCGGCGCTTTATATTCTTTGTCTTATTGTTTCGTTCCTTGGTATAAGCTTTATGTATAATGCAATGGGTCTGAGTGTATGGGGTAAAACCTGGCTCATTGTTGTAGACGGCATATTGCTTTGGGTTGCATATCTTTTAACTCTCGGCGTTAAAAAGCTTACATCATTAAGGCGTTTATTCCATATATTTGCAAGAGTTTGTCTTGCCTTGGAGGTTATGGTTATAACAGTTGCCGTTTTCCTTTTTGTGCTGATTATGATAGGCTTTGCAAAAAGCTGGGTTGTTATAATTGCAGGTATTGCGGCAATGTTTATTGCAGATGCAATTTATGCAAGCGTAACAAAAAGAAAGCTTGCAATTATGAATTATCTTCTTTATATTCCTGCCGTTGCAGCAATGCTTTATATCGTTTTATCTGCTGTCGGCGTTCTTGCATGGAATACAGGCTGGATAATTATTATATTCTCGCTTGTTCTTGATTTTATAATTATGTATGCTTCTTTTGCGAGAAACAGGCATTATAAACAGGAGGTTGTTGATACATGGAAAGAAAATTAAATGCAGAGCTCTGGGATAAAATGCATTATCTTTTTCGTGATTATAACGACCGAATGGTGCATGTAGAGCTCAGATATGATTTTGAAATCAATATTGAAGCCTTAAAAACCGTGCTGATTTGCTTTCTTGAAAAAGCGCCGGTGCTTCATTCCTCATTTACAGACAATAGAATTGCGCCATACTGGACGGTTAAGGACTATAGAATTGAGGATGTTTTAACTGTAAAGGAAGTTTCCGAAGCAGAGCTGGATTATGAAATAAACAATTTCCTTATTCAGTATATTCCGCCTGATGCTGATTTACAGATGAAGGTTGCTGTTTTCAACCATAATGGTAAATCCGTTTTATGTGTTGTTGAAAACCATATGTGTATGGACGGCGGCGATTTAAAATACTTTATGAAAGCTCTGTGTAAAAACTATAATGATTACATAGAGAGCGGCATAAGCCCGATTGATTTAAGAACAGGCACCCGTTCTTACGAAAGCGTTTATGAGGGCTTCTCCTCCGGCGAAAAAAGGATGGCAAAAAACCTTTATAAAAATATTAATTCAAAGGATGATCACGGCTTCCCGTTTACACCGGACAGTATTAGGGATAAATCTTTTATTGCAAAAAGAAAGATTCCTGCATCAAAGTTTGATGAAATCCGCTTTGCCGGTAAGAAATACGGTGCAACAATCAATGATATGCTTTTAACAGCGTATTTTTATGCACTCTATGAACTTGCAGGTTTTGATGACAGGGAAAGCGTTTCAATCTCCTGTGCGATTGATTTAAGAAGGCATATCAAGAATAATGCAGGGCAGGGTGTAACAAATCATACTGCCTGGATGCAGTGCCGTGTTCCGGAAAAAGGAGCAAATATTTTTGAAACCCTTCATTATGTTATTCAGTCCTCCAATCAGTTTAAAGAGGATAAATTTATGGGGCTTCACGGTTTGCCGCTTCTTTCCTTCGGTTATAAGATTTTGCCGCTGGCAGCTTCGGAAGAGGTTATCAAAATCGGCTATGCAAATCCGCTTCTTGCAATGAGCAATATCGGTATTCTTGAGGTTGATAAGCTTGCTCTTGAAGGTCATGAACCTGTTGACGGCTTTATGAGCGGTGCTGTTAAATATAAGCCTTATGCGCTCTTGTCTGTTACCTCTGTCAGAAAAGAACTTACGATTTCTATGTGCGTAAGAGGTAATGATGAAGATAGGATGATTGTTGATAAATTCTTTGATTTAATTGTTAAAAATATTGATTTGTTAACAGAATAAAGAAAAAAGCTCAGCATTTGCTGAGCTTTTTATATGTTTGCTAATAATATTTTTAAATTAAATATTGACAATGTGAAATAATTTATATAAAATGATACAAAATAGTATCAATTAGTATCAGAGGTTGTGTGAAAATGGATGCAATAAAATTTTCTAAAATGCTTTCGGATAAGTATATTATTAATTTAAAAAAATTAAAATATAAATACCCTGATGATTTTAATGATTTTGTGTCAGTATTAAAGTCATCATACTATGAAGCATTGTCCATAAATGATTTCAGCGGTAGCAATTTAGTTTATCTAAATTACTGTACAGGAATAAATTTAGATGCTGTCAAGCTGTTATACACTCCTCAGAATTCTGCTTATGGAGCAAAGGCTTTAGAGGAAGAAATTGTTGCAACATCTGCCATTGAAAGTATTGATTTCAGCAGGGATAGTGTACGCAATATTATGAAAGGCTTTGCTCCGAAAGACGAGGAAGAAAACAGGATTTTCGGTTTGAAGCGAGGCTTTGAATTTATTAGTGATAAAAGTAATAAAATTACAGAAGAGAATATTTATAAGTTATATAGAATGACGATTGGTAATTTTCTTGATGACGAAGATAAATTGGAGCAAGATAATTATTATCGTCATGATGCAGTTTATATTATGAGCCATAAGGTTGAACACAGTGGAATTGACTATAAAAAGTTGCCTGCATATATGAAATCCTTTGTTGAATTTGCAAATGCTGATGATAAAATAAATGACTTGTTAAAAGCAACAATGCTTCATTTTTATATTGCGTATTTGCATCCGTATTTTGACGGAAATGGTCGTATGGCTCGTTTGATTCATATGTGGTTTTTAATTCAGAAAGGATATGAAAGTACACTGTTTGTGCCGTTTTCAAGCTATATTGAAAAAAGCAAAAAAAAGTATTACGATTCATATACTCTGATTGAAGAAAATTACAAGTTATCAGGTGTAATAGATATAACACCATTTTTAATGTATTTTATCCAAAATGTATATGAAAAAATGACGGATGATGCAGTAAAAACAGACACTTTGGAGTTGTACAGTTCTGCACTTGCAGAAGGTAAAATAACTGAGAAAGAAGCAAAATTGTGGCAATTTGTTTTGTCTGCTTATGCCGGTAATACATTTACAACAAAACAGCTTGAAAAGGATTTTGGCAAAGCAGCCTTTGCAACAGTACGCAGCTTTGTTATGAAGTTTACAGATTTAGGCTTGCTTAATGCACAAAAAATGAAAAATAAGGTTTTATATAGTATAAAATAAATAAGAAAAAAGCGTTGAGGTTTTGAATCTCAACGCTTTTGTTTGTTATAAAATGTATTTGGGAATTAACCCTCATATTCATTTTCGTTTTCCCAGTTATGCCAGATATTCTGAACATCATCATTTTCTTCAAACATATCAATCATTCTGCTCATTTTCATCATATCGTCCTGGCTTTCAAGGCGAGTGTATGTTGATGGAATGTATGCAGGTTCGCTTGAAATGGTTTTATAGCCTTTCGCCTCAAGGTCATCACGGATTGCGCCAACATCATTTGCTTCAGTTCTGATTTCAAAAACATCTTCGTCATCAGCAATGAAATCTGTTGCTCCTGCCTCAATAGCTTCCATCATAAGCTCTTCTTCGTCAATATCCTCTTTTTCAATGAGGATAACGCCCTCTCTGCTGAACATAAAGGTAACTGAGCCTGATGTTCCCATATTTCCGCCTGCTTTGTCAAAGTAATGTCTTACCTCGCCTGCAGTTCTGTTTCTGTTATCTGTAAGTGCTTCTACAATAACAGCAACGCCGCTTGGTCCGTAGCCCTCATAAATGATTTCTTCATAATCTGCTCCGCTTGTATCGCCTGCAGCCTTTTTAAGCATACGGTCTATATTATCGTTCGGAACATTATTCTGCTTTGCCTTTGCAATAACATCCTTAAGCTTTGTGTTAACAGATGGATCAGGACCGCCGTTTTTAACTGCAACAGCAAGCTCTCTGCCGATTTTTGTAAAAATCTTTGCTCTGGCAGCATCATTTGCACCCTTTTTTCTTTTAATGGTGCTCCATTTTGAATGTCCGCTCATATGAACACTTCCTTTTAATCTTTATAAAATATGCAATATTTTAACATATATTTTTATCTCTTTCAAGTGCAAAACAGTTGTAATCCTTTAATTTTTGTATTAT
>JAIDLO010000210.1 GCA_029050995.1 Eubacterium sp.
TATTTTAATTGATATTTTATTTTAAGTGTGTTAAAATACTAAAGCGTATACAAGATTGAATATAATGTGGAGGTGAATTTGTGACGAGGATAAACGAACAAAAGGCAGCTGAAAAAATTATTTCAGATGCATTGAACGGTTATTATGGATATGATAGATCACAGAATACTGAGGTGAATTATCAAGAGGAAAAAGAACAAAGAGATACAGCAGCTGTAAGAAACTTTGTTAATAGTTCTTTATTCAATAAGGTAAGAAATATGGGGTGAGTTTTATAGTATGGTTGTTGATGAAAATAGAATCGAGTTCTATAAGTATCTTGTAACAACATATCCGGTTAAAGAGAGAATTACTCATATTTTAATACAAATTCAAGATGTTTTGGAAGCAATGGATCTTATGGATTGTGTTAAAATAAATACTCAGGTACTAGGAAAAGCTGTTTTTGATTATTTTGAAGATGTTGACAAATTAAAAAAGTATGAGGGAATGTCTAAAATCAATGTTGAAAAAATATATGCTTATGAAGCATATTGGTTAATAAGGAAGCGCCCAATTCAAATTATATCTGATGATATTGAAGAAAAGCATCTACATATTAATGAAAAAGTATTCACTTTTATACTGATTGCTAAAATGCTTAGCGAATTAGGTATGAGTTATGAAGATGAAAATACGAAATTAGAAAGATTTATCGAATTGCTTTTTTATAATTTTAAATATAGATTGTATACACAGAAGTCACTTGAATTGATGATTTCCGCTTTCTTCTGTGGTGCAAATTTTCAAAAAGGCGAGGTTTCTGAATGAAGAAAATCAAAATGAGTTTTGATGAAATAAAAGACAACAAGGATAAGTTTTTAGAAACTTATGGTCTGGTTGATATGTTTAAAGAGTGCGGATACACTTGGGATGAACTAATTGAAATAGGCGAAGATTATAACAGTAAACGAGATAGTGTGTTTTTTAATTTGATTCAAAACTTTATTGTTGAGATTTCTAAATTTACTGATGTACATTCGTACAGATATCGAATAAAAGAAACAGATAGTCTTATAGCAAAGATTATTAGAAAAGGTAAATCTCGAGAAGAAAAAATTACAATTGATAATTACTGTAGTGAGATTACTGATTTACTTGGTATAAGAATTTTATATATTTTCAAAGAAGATTATTGGTCAGTAAATAAGCAATTAATGGATAAATACAAACCACAATTAGCTGAAAATATCCACTTGAAACTTCGTGATGGAGATGACCAAAAAACATATCAGTCATTATTAAGTGCATATGATGTAGTAGTTGAAAGAAATGAGGCATATAGATCAATCCATTACACGATTTACTCGGATCCAAATAATATAATTAGTAATCCAAAGATAGAAATACAGACACGAACAATTTTTGAAGAAGGTTGGAGTGAGATTAACCATAAATTGGTTTATAAAAACAATTCCTTCCCGGAAATTGAAAAAGTTTCAAATATTTTAAGTGAACTAGTTGGAAGCTGTGATACAGTTAGCGGATTGATGCAGTATTTATATAATCGAGTGAAAGACGATAATGGTACTTCTAAAATGGTCGATGATTTAGATGGTAAAGTCAATATGTTGGATACTGGAAATGATTCAATCGGAGATGTAATAAGGAAATTTTTATCTTGAATATTTGTTATTTTAAAATATAATCAATCTTGTTGATTTGTTCTGCTTTTTAAAACTAGTTGGTTTTCTCAAAAAAATGTTATAATAAATTAACAAGAAAAATGATTTGTAGGGTTCGCATCCATAGTGGAAATTGTTAGGGGTATCATTTTTGTCAACCCTTTCCAAAGCTGGACAGTTCATTATGAACTGTCCATTTTCTTTCGCCTTTTGGCACATTTTTGCACCATTTATGGTGCTTTTTTAGTTTTTGTTTTAGGTTGCAATTACTAATTGCAGACTAATCTGAGACCTTGTGAGACCACAAACTCGCCAAATCTTGCCAATTTGGTGAGAGACTTTCAAGAGATAAAGGTGAGGATTTAATTCCTCACCTTTATCATAATATTTGTGTCGCAGCAAACGGAGCTATGCGTTTTCGCAACACAACATATATCACATTTTTTGCCAAAGTCCAGACTAAATAAAGAATTTGCTTTTTTATTATGAGCGAAGCGAATAACAAGGTTCTGACGAAGTCAGGTTCTTATATTGTTTGTCTACAAAATTTGAGGAAGGGATGGCTTAAATTTTAAACCATTCCTTCCTTCTTTTTATTTTCCTTATTGGTTGATAGTTTTCTGCTCTTTTTGAGTAGTATATTTTGCTAATCTATTTTTCGTTTAATACTCAATTTATCAGCAATATACATCAGGTTTTTAACATCAGTCTCAACAAGTTTTCCGTTTTTATCAGGAGGAAGATTAATAACCATTACATTGCCGCTGTTTACCAATGTGCGATAGTTATTTATTATCTCCTCAGCATCGGTAAGTGGTTTTTTGCTGTATTCATCACAGTAAAACCAGCTCATTTCTTTTCTGGAACAGATAGTGTATTCAAATGGAAGATAATATTCTTTACCATTAAAAGTATAAATTTTAGGATCATCCGCTCTGCACATATGCGGATCCCAGAGTCTGAAGTCACATGGGAACATACGAATAGGATCACCATATTGATAGTTTTTTGGCATATATCTTTTGCTTGGAAGTCCTTTTCGATTATTAAATTTGCCAATCGTGTTATTAATTGATATCTGACAGTTAGGCTGCATTGATTTTACAAGATTATATAATCTATCTATCTGCCATCTGCGGCAGGTTTTATCCCATTCACCATCAAGCCACAGTTCAACTACTTCGCCGTATCTGCCGTCCATAAGCTCAGTTAAATGTTTTTCCATATACTGAACATAGGCTTCATCATCCTTATAGCTTTTTTCATGTCTGTCCCACAAAGAATAATAAAGACCAAGCTTTATTCCGTATTTTTCACAGGCTTTGGAAACCTCTTTAACAACATCTGTCTTAACCGGTGAATAGTTAACAGAATATTTGGTGGTGTGTGTATCCCAGAGACAAAAGCCGTCATGGTGTTTGGTAATCAGAATTACATAATTCATACCTGCCTCATAAGCAGTTTTTATCCAACTATCCGCATCAATGGCAGTTGGTTTGTAGCTTTCAATAGGAAGTGAGCCATCAGACCACTCTGTATTATTAAAGGTGTTTATTCCGAAATGGATGAACATTCCGAATTTTCTGTCCATCTGTGCTTTCTGTCCTGCGCTTGGCTCTAAAGAGGGAACAGGCATATTCGGATAATTTCTTGGATATGGCTCTTTTTTTGAAAATAACATAATGAATCCTCTTACTAATCAGTTTTTTATGTCAAAAATGGTTTCAAAATTTACGGCTACAAAAGAGGACGGCAGAGCCGATTTTGATTATGCTGCCTATGATATGTATATTGACCATGCTTTAAAGCTGAATGAAGAACTGCAAACGCTTGATAATGTTTATTATTTTTCATATCCCTGCAGCTCGGCTGTAAAAAATGATGACGGTACATATACACCAAATGAGGATATCACAGAGTCAACCTTTATTAAAAGCGCGATAAAAATGGGAAAATTTACAGGCAAAACAGACGGCGGTTATGTGATTGATGAAAGCTGGCTTGATAATGACGGACTTGTAAACACGATTTCTGCAACTGCTCCGTTTGATGCTCCGTCAAAAAAATTTGATGAGAAGAATATATCAACAGGCGAATGGAACATAATGCCAACCTACAAGGGCGATCATATGTCACTTCAGGGTGGTCTTTTCAAAAAGAATGATGTAAAAGAATTTTATGTTGATTTACTTACTATGATTAATAAAATTAGCTGAAATAAAAAAGCCGTGTGTTGAAGCAAATTTCAACACACGGCTTTATATCATATTCAGAATTCAACAGAAATTTTGTGTTTTCCTGCATTTGTGCTTACCTTGAGAATCATTGCTTCGCAATCATCCATTTTCTGCATTTTATTCACTCTCTTATTCTGAAATCTGTGATCCGCAAAACTCACACTCGCCAACTGTTCCTGAAATTATCTTATTTGTTGCGCCGCAACCTTTGCATTGAACAGTCGAATATTTTACTGTTTGAGTTGTTGCGTTCGAAACAGGTGTAGAAACAGTTGAGGCTTGTGGCTGTACTGTTGTTGGAATAACTAACTTATTATGCTGTCCATCAAGATAGCAATTAGGGAAGAATCCAGCAGCAATCATATCATTGATGTTTTTTGTTGCTGTCGCAACAGTGATTCCCATAACAGATGCCAATAAATCAATTGATTTTTCCGGATCAGCTGCAAGTCGCGTCGAATAATCATAATATGTTTTGATTAATTTTATCATTTTATTTCCTTTAATAATTAGCCAAACACCAATGGTAACAATTGCTAAAAAGAACAATATCAATACTACATCAAGAGCTTCTTTAATCCCGCTTGCCGCGCTCCCAACTAAAGCAATAAACCCATTAAAAACAGCTAATATCCAACCAAGCACCCTTAGAATTGTGCCTTTAGCTTTTACTTTGTTTATTGCGGATTCAACACTATTTGTTGCCATATCATAATACCTCCAATTTTCAATTTGCACACTTCAGCGTTTTTCTGCTGAAGGCACATTGTTTTTTGTTTATATTTCAAAAATTTTATCGTTATTTATTTCCTAACATTTAACTTTATTCTATTTTTGTGCCACACTCAGTACAGAATTTTGGATTACCGGTTATCGCAGAATTACAAGAGGGACAAGTTTTTATTAAAGACTGACCACATTCAGGACAGAATCTTGTATCTTTACTTGGAAGAGCAGTACCGCAATGAGGACAGGGCTGCGGAGCCTCATATCCGCAGAATGTGCATGTTTCAGCACCTTCAGGCAAATCTGCACCGCATTTGGGGCAAGGATTATATTTGTCGCCACATTCGGGGCAAAATTTCATTGTGTTTTTATATTCAAATCCACAATTACTGCATTTTATAGTATCTTTTTCTTTTTTTTCTGCCTCTTTACTGGTATCGCAACCGCAATCAGAGCAGAACCGTTTACTCTCTGGCATTATAGCACCACACGAAGGACAGGATTTTGTATCCTGAGCATTTGTATTAATCGTTTTTACAATTCTACTAAATTGACCGCCTACTGCACCGCCCATAGCAACGCCCATTCCAAGCCCTAAACCAGGACCCATGAAATTCCCGGAGGTTCCGGTATTGTTTGCTGCACCTTCCAATGTATCAAAGGAACGCTCTTGCTGATAGTTGTATCCAATAATATTCATCTCGGCCTTCTTTGCAAGAGCATCTTTGAGTTTCTTTACTGCGGTATCATCTTCAGGAACACTGATGTCATTAACATAAAAGTTAATGAGGTTTATGCCATATTCTTCGAGCACGGGTTGCATTTTTTCCTGCAGATAATCTGAAAGTTCTTCAATATAGGCATTAATTTCCATAATACTTATTTGTTCGTGAACCAAATAAGAGGAAATTGCATCTTTTACTTTTGTAAGATATAAACCACGAAAATATTTAAGAATATTCGTTTTGTCAAATACGGGAAGCGTTCCAACAAGTTTAACGAGGAACTGTTTGGAGTTTTCAATGCGAATTCCAAACTGACCAAAAGCTCTTACAGGGATAAATACAGAATATTTAGGATCCTGCAACTGAATTGGCGTAGCTGTGCCCCATTTGATATCAAGAGAATTTATCTTATTTATGTACCAAACTTCTGCGGTAAAAGGCGAACGACCGCCAAAAGGAAGATTGATAATCTTATTTAAAATCGGAATATTAGCGGTTTCTAAAGTGTGACGACCACTCTGGAACACATCCAGTGCTTTGCCACCTTTAAAAAGTATCGCTTCCTGCGATTCATTAACAATCAATTGTGTCCAAGTGCCTAATTCTTCACTTGGGTATTTCCAAGCGAATACATCCGGATTACCGTTATACTTAATTACATCTACAATTGCCATTTGTCTTTTCTCCTCAAATACTGCTTTCCATTAATTTAATTTGCATATTTTTATTTTTTACTACTTTTTTATACCGTGTTTAGAATTCAACAGAGATTTTGTGCTTTCCTGCGTTTGTGCTTACCTTGAGAATGACAGCTTCGCAATCATCTATTTTCTGCATTTCAAAGTCGCCGTCTGTCGTAATCGACTTTGGCTGAGCAGGAAGATAAACCTCGGTTGGTACATCAAATTCGCCGTCCTGCTTATAGGACAATTCAAATGTGTTATTCTCTCTATCATAGCAGTAGCTCTCTATAGTTCCCGTTACAGCAACAGGATGCGGACGAATAAGAACATCTGTAAACAGCTCACTGTTTACTGTTGCATTAGGATCAGACCAGTCGTGAGAGCCGTCAAAATTCAGCCAGTATGTACTGCTCCATTTATACGAATCAAAAAGAGTCTGCAGGAATTTAATGTGGTGGAACCACTCATTGCCTTCTGTATAACCGCCCCATTCGCCAACGATTACAGGCAAACCAAGCCTTTCCTGCGCGCGTCTGTGCTCGTCAAAAATAGATTTGATTCTCTCGTTATTTGCATATTTATATTCAGGTGTATCAACCATAAAATCATATGCGTGCGGGGCAAATACAACATTGTCGTCTTTTTTGCCGTCCACTGTCGGTGCAGGGCAGGAATAGGGGATACCGAGGTTTGAATAGTAGCTGTTTTCCATTACGACTATTTTGTCGCTTCCTGCATTTCGGATAGCCTTAAGCGCTCTGTTGATAAACGGAGAATAGCGTTCGGTGTCAAATTTCTGAATAAGCTTGTCTGCCGAGCTTGTAACCTTTCTGAGCTGTTCGCCGCCGTAAAGATCAAGCACCTCGTGGCGGGTTTCGGGCTTTAATGCACGCTTAATAAGCTTTGAAAGCGGTATGGATTTATCAAAAACAGTTGTTGAAATGAGCTTTCCGATAATCTTTCTGATAACCTTTCCGCCGTCTGTTCCCGGGAAAGGCTCATTCAGAACATCAAAGCCGATAATCGCATTATGCTCGCCGACCTTTGATAAAACATAGCACCACATATCGCAGAATCTGTCCTGTATACCTTTGCCGCATAGGTCTGCATTGCTCCAGAAATTGTCAAACGCAGAATGAACTGCCTTGCTGAGAAAATAGCCCTCTGCCCATACAAAGCGTGCCCTTGTATATTTATGTCCGTTTGTCATAGTCGCCCACTCGGGAGCGCCATCACCATCGCCGTTACCAAAGCCGGAATACAAATCCTGGTGCACATCAAGATAAACATAAATGCCCTGCTGTTCACACTCATCAAGAATAGCCTTCATTTCATCAATATAAGTGTCATTATATTTTTCCATTTCAGGCTCAACAGACTCCCAGGTAAAGCCAAGGCGAATAAGGTCTATACCGGATTCCTTAAGCTTCTTTGCAAGCCCCTTTTTCCATAGGATACCATAATCCCTCTTGCCGGTTTCGCTGTTATAGCTGCCTTTGTCGCAAACACATATGCCGTTGAAAATTCTTTCACGACCGAAAGAATCAACAAGTCGCATTTTTTCTGCTTTGATTTTCTCCATAAATATTACCTACTTTTCTTTTGTTACTTTGATTATACTAAAAGCAGAAATATTTGTCTATAGAATATGACATTCTTTCTTGACTTATGAGGTAGAATATAATAAACTTTTATTAACTAATAATGAAAGGGATGATTATATGGCAAAAATAATCGGTTTACCACTTAAAAATATTCCTTGGCAGGATAAGCCTGAGGGATACAAATATCCTGTTTGGCGTTACAATGCAAACCCAATCATAACAAGAGATAATCTTTATATGGCAAACAGCATTTTCAATTCAGCTGTTGTTCCTTACAAGGATGGCTTTGCAGGTGTATTCAGAGTTGATTTTCGTTCAAGAGCGCAGGAAATCGTTACAGGATTCAGTAAAGACGGTATCAACTGGGAACTTGACGACAAGGTAATTTTCCACGGCTATGACCCAAGAATGTGCTGCATTGACGGCAAATATCATCTTCAGTGGGTTAAGCACACACCTCGCGGAACAACAATAGGTCTTGCTTATACTGAGGATTTCGAGAATTGGACAGAGCTTGAGGATGTATGCTATCCTGTTGCAAGAAATGGTGTACTTTTCCCAAGAAAGATAAATAATGAATATATGCTTCTTATTCGTCCTTGCGACAGAGGTCATACACCTTACGGAGATATCTTCCTTTCACGCAGTAAGGATCTTGAATATTGGGGTAAACACAGATTTGTTATGGGCCCTGTAAATAACTGGGAAATGACAAAAATCGGTGCAGGTCCGACTCCTATTGAAACAGACGAAGGCTGGTTAACCTTCTATCACGGCGTTATAACAAGCTGCAACGGCTTCTCATACAGTATGGGTGCTGCTATTCTTGACAAAGACGAGCCTTGGAAGGTTCTTCACAGAGCAGACAGCTTCCTCCTTGGACCGCACGAAATCTATGAATGTGTCGGCGATGTTCCGAATGTTGTTTTCCCTTGCTCTGCACTTTGCGATGCAGAAACAGGCAGAATTGCTATTTACTACGGAGCAGCAGATACAACCGTAGCCCTTGCATTTACAACAATTGATGAAACCGTTAAATATATACTCGACAACGATATGATTAAATAAGATATAAGAGTGGAAATTCCATTCTTTAGCTTACAGAAAAGCCCTAAATTTCAAGATGGATTTAGGGCTGTTTTTTTAGTTATATAGAAAAGTAATTGAAAAAAGCAGTTGTATGAACTGCTCTTTATTTGGGGGATTTATAATGTGGTCAATGCTTTATCCGATTATAATCATTGTTGCAGCAAACACCATTTATAATATTTGCACAAAATCAACGCCAAATGAAATGAACTCTTTTGCGGCACTGTTTGTTACATATATAGTAGCTGCCGTAATAAGCTTTATAATGTTTTTTGTAACCTCAAAGGACAAAAATGTTTTTACGGAATTTACAAAAATAAATTGGGCGCCGTTTGTGCTTGGTATTGTAATTATAGGTCTTGAATTGGGATATATTATTGCTTATCGTAACGGTTGGAAAATGAATACTGTTTCTGTTACGGCAAATATTACGCTTGCTGTTGTTCTGATATTTGTTTCGTTCATATTCTATAAAGAAAGCATCACTTTTAAACAGGTTATCGGTATGTTCCTCTGTGCCGGCGGACTTGTCCTGATTAGTATATAATGTTTATAGCAGCAATGAACCTGACTCAATTTGTTACTTGAGATAAACCTGTGTTTCCGCAATACAATACATATCGCACTTTATTTATGAAGTCCATTTGATATTGAATGCATTTTTATATCATGGTATAATTTATTAATTGAAACAGATTAATAAATCGGACTTTATGGGAGGAGAAACCAATGATACAAAAGGTAAATCTGAAAGAGAATGTAAATGCGATTGATGAACTTTTCCTCTATAAGCGGG
>JAIDLO010000211.1 GCA_029050995.1 Eubacterium sp.
TTATTATACAAGAAATCCGCATAGGCGACTTAATACTCGCTTTCTTCAAGCATTGTTTGCGCAAAGATAGCATAGCCCTTTAAAGGATTATTAACGATTACATGCGTAATTGCGCCAACAAGCTTTCCATTTTGAATAATCGGTGTTCCGCTCATACCCTGAATAATGCCGCCTGTTTTTTCAATAAGCTTATCATCCGTTATTTTGATAATCATATTTTTAACCTCATCATTATATGAGATTTTGATTATCTCTATGGAATACACCTGCGGACCTTTATCATCAACCGTGCAGATTATCTGGGCAAAGCCTTTTTCAACCTCCTGCGGGGAGGCTACCTCATATTTCGTATAAGCAGACAAATCTATTTTCTTATTAAAGCTTCCGTAAATGCCCATATTCGTGTTTTTATCAAGACCGCCTATGGATTTACTGAGAAAGTCACAGCAAAGCGAGCCTGTTTCATTAGAGCCTGATTTCACAACTGAGGTAACAACCGTTTCAACAGCTTCTCCGTTTAAGATCGGCATTATCTCGCCTGTATCAACATCCGTTATCGGATGCCCCAAAGCAGCTACTGTGCCTGCTTCCTTATTAAAGAATGTTACTGTTCCGATACCTGCCGTTGAATCTCGCACCCACATACCTGCCTTATAACAGCCTTCTTTTTGAAGATAAACAGGGCTTAGCTTGAAGGTTTTATATTCTTCTCCACGCTTAATGCAAATCACATAATCCTTCCCGTTGTTATCATTTAAAATCTCTTCTACCTCATCAGAGGAATAAACCCTTTTATTATTAATGGAAATAATGACATCCCCGACCTCAATGCCTGCATCCTTTGAGGGATTAACCGTTTTGCCATCCACATTAATATCCTTTGTTCCGACAACAATAACGCCATCTGTGTACAGCTTAATGCCGAATGGTTCGCCCGATACATAAACACTTTTTGTTTCAGACTTAACGATTTTCTGATTCTTAACAGGAATAATCCCCAAAAACTTTAATTCGGCAGTATTGATTCCAACAGAGCGCGCACTTTGAAAATCAACGCTTTCATCACTGATAGAAGATATAGAATAGTATTTACCTATGTTTCTATCCTCTGCATTGCGCACAACCATTTTATCCGGCATTCTGGTTGTGCCATAAATAATAAAGGTAAATACAAATAATAAAAGTACAGATAATACGCAATCAAAAGCGCGAATAATTCTTTTCATAAAATCACCACAAGTATTTTGACCGAAAACCGAAAAATTAAATCATGTAATTTTTGCAAACAAAAAAAGCTCTGAAAAAATCAGAGCTTTTAAAAAATATTTTTATTTTGAATTGTTAGATAGAAACTTCCATTGCTACTGTGAAGAGATGTTCATCAATATGCTTTTCCATATTAAGAGCCTCAAAAATATCATAATCAACAACTTCGCCGTTTTTAGAAGCCACAACTCTGTTGCCAACGCCTTTCATAAGAAGCTCTTTAACTGCATAGTTACCCATACGGGTAGCCATAACTCTATCGGAAGCTGTTGGGCTTCCTCCACGCTGGATATGACCAAGGATACAAGCACGGGATTCTACGCCTGTTTCACTTTCAATCTGCTTTGCAAGGCTGGTTACATCAACGCCGACACCCTCTGCAACGATAACAAGGAAATGCTTTTTATCTGTACGCTGTGTGCGCTGCATTCTTTCAATAACATCCTTATGAATATCAAATTCAATTTCGGGAATTAAAATTGAAGTAGCACCAACAGCAATACCTGCATTAAGCGCAAGATAACCTGCACGGCGACCCATAACCTCAACAACAGTACATCTGTCATGAGATTCAGTTGTATCACGAACACGGTCTACACATTCCATAATTGTATTCAGGCAGGTATCATAGCCGATTGTATAATCACTGCAAGCGATATCGTTATCAATAGTACCCGGAATACCAACGCAAGGAATGCCGCGTTCTGATAAATCACGAGCGCCTCTGAATGAGCCGTCTCCGCCGATAACAACAACGCCGTTTATACCATGCTCATTACAGGTACGAATAGCCTTTCTCATACCCTCCTCAGTAGCAAATTCAGCTGAACGAGCGCTGAAAAGCTTTGTTCCGCCTCTATGGATAATATCTGAAACAGAGCGCAAATCAAGTTCAACAAAATCGCCGTTAATCAGGCCATTGAAACCGCGAACAACACCGAGAACTCGAATTCCGTTTACGCAAGCTGTTCTTACAACTGCACGAACAGCAGCATTCATACCGGGCGCATCTCCGCCGCTTGTTAATACTGCAATAGTTTTCATAAGATTACCTCCATCTTCGTATTAAAATTAACACAATTTTACTCAAAATGCAGAAAAAAGTCAAGTATTAAAATATTAAATATTAATTATTCTATAAAAG
>JAIDLO010000212.1 GCA_029050995.1 Eubacterium sp.
CTGTAATAAACCTTGATTTTCGGCTCTGTTCCGCTTGGGCGGACAGCCATCCAGGAGCCGTCATTCCAGATATATTTAAGTACATTTTCTTTCGGTAAATCCTTAATGCCTGTTGAATAATCAACAATTTCTTTTATATCATCCAAAAGAGCTGTTCCCTTTTCCCTGAAATAAACCATAAGGCTCTGTATTTTTTCTGCGCCGTCTTTACCCTTAAGTACAAAAGAATTCAGAACATCAAGATAATAGCCGTATTCATCATAAATATCATTCAAACCGTCAATAAGTGTTTTGCCGTTATTCTTATACCAAGCAGCCATCTGGCAGATAAGCATAGAAGAAACAACAGCATCCTTATCTCTTGCGTGCGTGCCGACAAGATAGCCATAGGATTCCTCATAACCGATAACAAATTCCTGCTCTCCACTGTCCTCATACTTATTGATTTTATCGCCGATATACTTAAAGCCCGTTAAGGTTTCTTCAACGATAAGCCCCTGCTTTCTTGCAATATTTGCACCAAGCTCTGAGGTTACAATTGTTTTAACAAGCGTTGATTTTTCATTCAAGGTATCTTTCTTCATTTTCAAAACGAAATCAACAAGGAGTGCGCCCGTCTGATTTCCCGTAAAGAGAACATATTCGCCGTTCTGATCTCGAACAGCAATGCCGACTCTGTCGCAGTCCGGGTCTGTGCCGAGAACGATATCTGCTTTTATCTCTTTCGCTTTTTCAATCGCAATCGTTAAAGCGTCCTTTTCCTCAGGGTTCGGGCTTCTTACTGTTGAGAAATTGCCGTCCGGCATTTCCTGATCTTTAACAACAGTTACATCAAGACCTTCAAGCATTCTTCTTACAGGGATATTACCTGTTCCATGAAGAGGTGTATAAACAATTTTGATATCTGACTTTTCTTCATAAAGGCTCTGCTTTTTAATCTCTGCCAGGAAAGCGGAAAGCGTTTCCTCGCCGAGCATTGTTATATTTTCTTTTGAAGTATCGCCGAAAGGAATTGTTGAGAAATCCTCTATCTGATTGATAAAGCCGATTGCATTTTTTGCATCCTCTGTGCAGAACTGGCAGCCGCGATTGTCATAAACCTTATAGCCGTTATATTCCTTTGGATTGTGAGATGCGGTTATCATAACGCCTGCATTACAGCCAAGATAAGCAGTTGTAAAAGACAACACAGGAACAGGAACAAGCGTTTCATAAAGGAACACCTTAAAGCCGCAGTTTGCAAAAATTTCAGCGGAAACCTTTGCAAAGTATGCAGAATTGTTTCTGCTGTCATAAGCAAGGGCAACCTTGATTTCTCCGCTGTATTTTGATTTAAGATAATTTGCAAGACCATATGTAGCCTTACCGACAGTGTATTTATTCATTCTGTTTGAGCCTGCACCCATAACACCGCGAAGTCCGCCTGTGCCGAAGGCAAGGTCCTTATAAAATCTGTCTTCAATTTCCTTTTCATCATTCTGAATGGAAAGAAGCTCTGCCTTTGTTTCTTCATCAGCAAAGGAAAGCCATTTCTGATATTTTTCTGAATAGTTCATAATTGTACCTACCATAAAATTTTTTATAATTATAACATTGTATATTTAT
>JAIDLO010000213.1 GCA_029050995.1 Eubacterium sp.
GTATTTAATCGCTTTTAATATTAATGAATTTACTGTTAAATGATGAGGTTGTTATGAAAAAGGAAGTTGAAAAAATACTGCAATATGTTCAAAAGCCTGCACGATATGTTGGCGGAGAGCTGAACAGCATTGTAAAAGATCCGGCAAAGCTTGATATCAGATATGCTTTTTGTTTTCCCGATTTATATGAAATCGGAATGAGTCATCTTGGAATGAAAATTCTGTATTCTCTTGTAAATGAGAGGGAAGACAGCTGGTGCGAAAGAGTATTTGCTCCGGATAGTGATATGGAAGAGCAGATGCGAAAAAATAATGTTCCGCTGTTTGCGCTTGAAAGCGGAGATTATATCAAGGATTTTGATTTAATCGGCTTTACGCTTATGTATGAGCTTTCTTATACCAATGTGTTAAATATGCTTGATTTGGCGGAAATACCGCATAAATCAAAGGACAGAACGGATTTAACACCTATTATATGCTGTGGCGGTCCTTGCACCTGCAATCCTGAGCCGATAACTGATTTTGTTGATATCGTTTTTCTTGGCGACGGAGAGGAAAATACAGTTGAATTAATTGACTTACTCAAGGAATGTAAGAAAAACGGAGCATCCAAACAGGAGTTTCTGCTTAAAGCAAAGGATATAACAGGTGTTTATGTTCCAAGCCTTTATGAAGACAGCTATAATGAGGACGGAACGCTTAAAGAATTAAAACCGCTTGACGGTGCGCCTGCTAAAGTAAAAAAATCTGTTGTAGCTGATATGAATAAATGCTTTTATCCAAAGGAATTTGTTGTTCCTTTTATCAGCATTGTACACGACAGAGCTGTTGAAGAAATATTTCGTGGCTGTATCCGAGGCTGCCGTTTCTGTCAGGCAGGATTTACTTATCGACCAATCAGGGAAAAAAGCGTTGAAACAATCAACGAACAGGCGAAAGCCTTAATAAAATCAACTGGCTATGATGAGCTTTCTCTTTGCTCTCTTTCAACCTCAGATCATAGCTGTGTAAATGAAATGCTTACCTCTCTTATTGATTGGACAGAAAAGGATAAAATAAATTTATCTCTTCCGTCACTCAGAGTTGATAATTTCTCTGATGAGCTTGTGGACAAGCTGAACAGAGTTCGCAAAAGCGGATTGACCTTTGCTCCCGAAGCTGGAACACAAAGGCTCCGTGATGTTATAAACAAAAATGTATCTGAAGAAGAGGTTATAAATACCTGCACAAAAGCATTTGATAACGGCTGGACCTCTGTTAAACTCTATTTTATGATGGGACTTCCAACAGAAACAATGGAGGATGTTGAGGGTATTGCCGATCTCGGTATGCAGGTTGTTCATGCCTTTTATAAAAATCCGAACAGACAAAAGGGAACAGGGCTCCAGGTTTCAATCAGCTGCGCATCCTTTATTCCAAAGCCTTTTACGCCGTTTCAATGGGAGCCAGAGGATACTAT
>JAIDLO010000214.1 GCA_029050995.1 Eubacterium sp.
TACCACCGAGATCTACAAGCGTAAGATCGTCGGAATCGTCAGATGTTTATAAGATACAGGTTATGAACCATTTTGGAATACAATAAAAGAAAAAGGAATCAGCACATATGCGCTGATTCAAAAATATAATGTAAGCAGTGCTACAATAAACAGACTAAGAAAAAATCAAGGCATAAGCACACTTACAATTGATGATTTATGCAGAATTCTAAAATGCAGAGTTGAAGATATTTTGGAATATATTGAAGATTAAAAAAGAGCAGTCTTTCGACTGCTCTTTTCATTTTATTTAAAGTAAAAATCCGATTTTTTTCATTGCCTTATTCAGCGTTCTATTGCCGATACGGGAGGCAAATTCTGCGCCGTTTTTCTGGCACTCTGCAAGGTATACCTTATCATTCATAAGCTGTTTGAATTTTTCCTGAACAGGTCTTAATTCCTCAACAACAGCTTCGCCTACTGCAACCTTGAAATCGCCGTAGCCTTTACCCGAGAAATCAGCTTCAATCTTTTCAAAGCTATCGCCCGTAACAGCGGAATAGATTGTCATAAGATTATTAATGCCGTCCTTACCCTCTGCATAACGAACGCTCATTTCACTATCCGTTACAGCAGATTTAAACTTTTTCATAATCACATTCGGTTCATCCGTTAAATAAACCGTACCCTTCGGATTCGGATCGGATTTGCTCATTTTTCTTGTTGGATCGGCAAGGCTCATAACCCTTGCGCCGTTCTTCTGAATAACAGGTTCAGGCACTGTAAACACATTGCCGTAAACACCATTGAAACGATTTGCAATATCACGGCAGATTTCAACATGCTGCTTCTGATCTGCACCAACAGGAACAACATCAGCCTGATAAAGAAGAATATCGGCAGCCATAAGACATGGATAAGTAAACAAACCTGCATTTACATTATCACTATGCTGTGCTGATTTATCCTTAAACTGCGTCATTCTGCTGAGCTCGCCGAACTGCGTATAGCAATTCAAAAGCCATGCAAGCTGAGAATGCGCAGGAACATGCGACTGAACAAACAGTATTCCTTTTTCGGGGTCAAGACCAATTGCAAGAAGCATTGCATAAAGCTCCATCGTCTGCTGTCTTAACTTTTTCGGCTCCTGGCGAACAGTTATGGAATGCAAATCTGCAACGCCGTAAACCGTATCATATTCCTCCTGAAATGACGGCCATCCCTTCATAGCACCAAGATAATTTCCAAGCGTTGGAATTGAGGTTGGCTGAATTAAAGACAGGCTTCTTTTCTTTCTTTCAATTTTATTTTCTTCCATCATTTTCACCTTTACATATATTCTTTTGCGAGTTCGCCCATAATCTGAACACCCTTAACGATATCCTCATCAGACGGGGTTGAGAAATTCAGGCGGATATAGCTACACGGCTTTGTATCATCAACCATAAATGCCGTGCCCGGCACAACTGCCACATTTTGCTTTAAAAGCTTATTTACATATTCAAGCATATCAACATTTTCGGGCAGCCTTGCCCAGATAAACAAACCGCCCTGCGGCCTTACATAAGAAATAAAATCTTTGCAGTATGCATCAAGGCTATCGCACATCAAGTTTAATTTTCTGCGATAAACCTTTTTAATCTCTTCAATATGCGCATCAACATCATATTCATCAAACCAGCGGGAAACAATCATCTGATTGAGCACACCTGTATGAACATCCGAAACCTGCTTACCAATTGTAAATGCACCTGCAATTTTCTTAGGCACAACGGCATAAGCAACTCTTATACCCGGTGCAAGAATTTTTGAAAATGAGCCTGCATAAACAACAATGCCGTCTGTATCCATACTTTTGATAGACGGAACCTCATCGCCCTCTACCCTTAATTTTCCATATGGATTATCCTCAAGAATAACAAGATTATTTTCCTTTGCAAGGGCATACATTTTTTTGCGCTTTTCAAGGCTTAAGGTCGTTCCGCCGGGGTTTTGGAAATTCGGAATTGTATAAATAAATTTAGCATTCGGGGTATTCTTGATTGCTTCTTCAAGGGCATCCATATTCATTCCGTCTTCATCAATCGGCACACCGACAAGATTACAGCCGTGAGAACGAAAAGCATTGAGCGAGCCGATAAAGGACGGATCTTCGCAAATAATGGAATCCCCCTCCGAAGTAAGCACACGGGTAGTTATATCCATAACCTGTGTACCGCCCGCAGTAATGATAACAACATCATCCTCGCCGCCGACATTTTCTTTTTCCATAAGCCAGCTTTCAAGATGTTTTCTTAAAGGCTCATATCCCTCGGACACACCATAAACAAGAGCAGAAACGGGGTTTTCGCTTAATATTTTATTTGATAATATTTTAACCTCATCACAAGGGAATGCTTCAACAGCAGGAGAGCCGCCTGCAAAGGCAATCATACCCGGCTGATTCGTTTGTTTTAAAATTTCCCTTACTGCCGAGGGCTTCATATTTGCAAATTTTCTTGATATTTGATAACTCATTTTTTTAACCTTCAAACCAATTATAAATCAGCTTCTTATTCCGGAAGCTGATTTTTTCCTTTTTCTGCTTTTTTTAATTTTAAATCATTTTTAATCCTTGTTGTAGACACACCGGGCGTTCTTTCAAGATAAACAACCTCGCAATAATCCTTCAGATAATCAAATTTATCCGAACCTGCCCAGTCAGAGCCCATAACAACCGTATCAATATGATACTCTTTAACATCATTTATTTTCTGCTCCCAATTATCTTCGGGAACAACAAGGTCTACATAACGAATGGCTTCCAGCATTTTCTTTCTTGTTTCATAGCTATGATAAGCAATCTTACCTTTAGCCTCATTAAATTCATCCGTTGAAAGGGCAACAACAAGATAATCGCCAAGTGCCCTTGCTCTTCTTAAAATTTCAATATGGCCATAATGCAGCAAATCAAAAGTTCCGTATGTTAAGATTCTTTTCATCAGTATCTCCTTATTGACCAATCTGCTCTACAATAAAATCAGCAAGGTTCTTTGTATTATTTGTACCCTCATGTTCAACATATGTATCTTTAAACTGCACTAAAGCATCCATATCATATGTACTGTTATCTATTGATTTGCAAAGCTCATCCGCCTTTTCAAATGCAGCAGACGGAAATTCCTTTTTCAAATCAACATTTATTCCCCTGTTTTTCATATAAAAATCATAATCGGGAACAAAGAAATAAAGCGGCTTTAAAAGAACAGATGCTTCAAAAGCGCAAGCCGAATAATCCGTTATGATAATATCCGCAATTTTCATCAAATCATAGCTTGTGAAATTGCCTTTTACAGTAAATCTTTCATCCTTTTCAACAACGGACAACGGATGCGTGCTTATAACAAGCTGATTATCCTTTGCATTTTCAAACTGCGCTGTCAGCAGCTTGGCAGCCATAGCCTCCTTGCTTCTGAAGGTAGGAAGATAAAGAAAGATTTTCTTGCCTGCCATATTCGGATTTAATGAATAAAATTCATCTTTTCTGTCTTTTCCGTCAAGAATATAATCCACTCTCGGAAGCGTAAAGATTTTTATTTTATTCATAGGGATATCGAATGCTTCGGAATAAAATTCTGCTGTTCTTTTGCTTGGAGCTAAAACATAATCATAATTTCTATGCATATGCATTGCTACGCTTAATCTTTCATTTCTACCCTCTTTAGCACCGATAGACTGCCAGCCGAACTGTTTTATAGCTCCAAGGGCATGCCATGTCTGAATAACCGTTAAACTCTTTTTATGCTTCAGCATACAAACAAGAATACAGTAGCCGTCTATAACAACCGCCTTTGATGTTGCAAGCGATTTCATTTGGCGCAGCATTTCAAAGCCGTATGAAACCTTTCCCGAAAAGCTTCTTGGTATCATTTTACAAAGCACATCAACCTTGCATTCAGGATGATTTTCTTTCAGTTCGTCTATAAGGCGGCAGAAATCAAGCGACGGCGTATTACTCTGGCGTGAAATAAAGGTAACCTTATTCTGCGCTTTTCCTAATTTAAAAAATGAATAAACAAAATTTATAACGAATCCGAATACTTTTGCAAATAATTTTTCCACTTTATTTCACTCCCTTCAACACATTTTTCAGTTATTTCTATATAGAATTATTCATAAAGAGGATACTTGTTGCAGATTTCTGCAACGCCGTTTCTGATATAATCCTTTTTA
>JAIDLO010000215.1 GCA_029050995.1 Eubacterium sp.
GTTATTCTCTTATACCTAATAATGATAAAAGCCTTCTTCTTATAAATTCGGGTATGGCACCTATGAAAAAATTCTTTACAGGCGAGGTTACACCTCCGTCAAAGCGTGTAACAACCTGTCAGAAATGTATTCGTACGCCGGATATTGAATGTGTTGGTAAAACTGCCAGACACGGCACATATTTTGAAATGCTTGGAAATTTCAGCTTCGGCGATTACTTTAAGCACGAAGCAACGCAGTTGGCTTGGGAATTCTTAACCGAAGTTCTTGAAATGCCGAAAGAATTACTTTGGGTTACTATTTTTGAAAATGATGATGAAACCTACGACATCTGGACAAAAGAGGTTGGGGTGGATCCTTCACATATTGTAAGACTTGGTAAGGAAGATAATTTCTGGGAGCATGGTCAAGGTCCTTGCGGTCCTTGCAGCGAAATTTATTTTGATCGCGGCGAAAAATACGGCTGCGGCAGCCCAGATTGTAAGCCGGGCTGTGAGTGCGACAGATATACTGAAATCTGGAATAATGTTTTCAGCCAGTTTAATAATGACGGAAACGGAAATTATACCGAGCTTGCGCAGAAAAATATTGATACGGGAATGGGACTTGAGCGCCTTGCTTGTATGATGCAGGGTGTTGATAACCTTTTTGAGGTAGATACTGTTCAGAATATTATGAAAAAGATTTCTGAAATTGCAAATGTTCATTATCATGATGACGATAAGCAGGATGTTTCTATCCGCGTTATAACAGACCATATCCGTTCTTCTGTATTTATGATTGGCGATGGTGTTATTCCGTCAAATAACGGCAGAGGCTATGTTCTTCGCCGTCTTATTAGGCGTGCTTGCCGTCACGGCAGACTTTTAGGTGTAAACGAGCCTTTCCTTTATAATGTTGTTGATACAGTTGTAAACGAAAATCTTACAGCTTATGATTATCTTGATGCAAAGAGAGAGCTTATCAAAAAGGTTATGCTTTCTGAGGAAGAATCCTTTGGTAAAACGATAGACAGCGGTCTTGCGCTTCTTGAAGAATATATCAGCAAAACAGAGGGTACTGTATTCAGCGGAGAGGACGCATTCAAATTGAATGATACTTATGGATTCCCGCTTGATTTAACAAAGGATATTCTTGAAGAAAAAGGTTTAACTGTTGATGAGGATAAGTTTAATGAGCTTCTTGATAATCAAAAGCGTACTGCTCGTGCTGCAAGAAAAGATGCAGATACGGATGCCTGGATCAGCAAAAATGTTAAGGTTGATGTAAAAGAAACTGAATTTGTCGGCTATACTGATTATGAATGCGAAGCAAAGGTTTTAGCTGTTATTGCAGACGGCGAAGCTAAAGATATGCTCGGTGCTGACGAAGAGGGTATTATCGTTCTTGATAAAACACCTTTCTATGCTGAATCCGGCGGACAGGTTGGCGACCAGGGCGTTCTTTCATCAGAAAACGGAAAATTTGTTGTAACTTATACAACGAAGAATGATGATAAAATCTATCTTCATTCAGGTTCTGTAGATAGTGGTGTTATCTGCGTTGGAGATACTGTTAAAGCGTCTATCAATGCTGATTATAGAAATTCTACAAAGAGAAACCATACAGCTGCGCATCTTCTTCAGGCTGCGCTCAGAGAGGTTCTCGGAACGCATGTTGAACAGGCAGGTCAGCTTGTTACACCAAATGAAGTCAGATTTGACTTTACACATTTTAATGCGTTAACTGATGAAGAGATTACTAAGGTGGAAGCTCTTGTTAATGAATTTATTATGAGCGCTACGCCTGTTGAAAGCATTGAAATGCCGATTGAAGAAGCTAAGAAAATGGGCGCAATGATGCTCTTCGGCGAAAAGTACGGCGATATTGTAAGAGTTGTTAAAGCTGGAGATTTCTCTACTGAATTCTGCGGTGGTACGCATGTATCAAATAGCGGAGAGATTGGCTTGTTTAAAATTGTAAGCGAATCTTCTGTTGCTGCAGGTGTTCGCCGTATTACGGCTCTTACAGGCGCAAATCTTCTTGTAAGCTATATAAACAATGAGAATGTAATTAAGAAATCTGCAGCTGTTCTCAAAACAAGCGTTGGCGATGTTATGGAAAAACTTGAGGCTGTTGTTGCTGAGAATAAGGCAAAGGATAAGGAAATCCAAGCTCTTAATGCAGAACTTACCAAGCTCAAGAGTGCAGATATGTTCAGCAAGCCTGTTGATGTAGACGGTCTTGAGGTTTATATTGCTAAGGTTGACGGAACAACGCCTGATGCGCTTCGTTCAATGGGCGATGACCTTAAGAACAAAGGCGAGAACATTGTTGGTGTTATCGCAGGTATTAACGGCGAAAAGGCTTCTATTGTTGCTGTATGCGGTAAAGAAGCTATTGCAAAGGGTGTTAAAGCAGGGGATGTTGTAAGAGAGGTTGCTAAGCTTGCTGGCGGTGGCGGTGGCGGCAGACCTGATTCTGCTATGGCTGGTGCAAAAGACCTTTCCAAGCTTGATGATGCAATGAATTCTGCTGTAGATATTATTAAAGGCTTTATAAAATAAAGGAGTTTTACTATGTGTTTGTTTTGTGAAATCATAAACGGAAATATTCCAAGCACTAAGGTTTATGAAGACGATATGATTTATGCTTTTAAAGACATAAATCCTGCGGCTCCTGTTCATTTTCTTGTTGTTCCGAAAGAGCATATTGAAAATGTAAATGGAATTAATGCTGAAAACAGCAAATATGTTGCTCATATATTTGAAAAGATACCTGAAATTGTAAAATCGCAGGGTATCGACTCATACAGAGTTATCAATAACTGCGGTAAAGATGCAGGGCAGACTGTTATGCATCTTCATTTCCATGTTGTTGGCGGAACAGAATTAGGGGAGAAAATATTATGAGTAACACATATAATCTTAAAATAGCAGGAATTGAAAGAGAGCTTCAGAAATTCCCTGTAAGTGATAAATTGGATATTGCTGCATTTATCCTTTTCGGCGATGTTGAATTAACAGAAAAGTGTGCGGCAGAGCTGATCAGAAAATGCCCTGAATTTGATTATATTGTAACGCCGGAAGCAAAGAGCATTCCGCTTGCTTATGAAATGAGTAAGCAGAGCGGTAAGAAATATATTGTGATCCGCAAGGGTGTTAAGGTTTATATGGATAATCCTGTAGCTGTTTCTGTTAGTTCTATTACAACGAAGAAAGAACAATATCTTTATCTTGGTCACGAGGACGGCGATTTGCTTTCTGGTAAACGCGTACTAGTTCTGGATGATGTTATTTCAACAGGAGAATCTCTTGCAGCAGCCGTAAAGGTTGTTGAAGCATTCAACGGAAATATTGTTGCCTGCGCTGCTCCTCTTGCAGAGGGCGATGCTGCTGATAGGGATGATAT
>JAIDLO010000216.1 GCA_029050995.1 Eubacterium sp.
TTTTTCATAATCCAAAAAAATCTCATAAAAATCACCTAGGCGGAAAAACAACAGCATCCCCGGATATTGACTTTTAATATCAAAATACTGCGCCATCATAGGCGATAAGCCCTTAGCCATTGCATTTCCTCCTCAATCAATCTTTAAAAATTGTACTTTAGAGGGACGGGAAACCCGTCCCCTACAAAATTAAATTAGTGGCAGCCGCCGCAAGTGCAGCAATCGTGTGTGCAGTTTTCTTCAGGAATCTGGCATGTTGCAGGATCCTGACCGTCAAAGAATAAGCCAATCATCTTGCTGATGTACTGCGCCATTTCTTCCATCTGTGCTGCTGCTACAGAATAAGTCTGCATGCTCTCTGTCTGCATAATTTCTTCATAAAGCTTCTGATAATCATTCTGAAGCTCAGCAATTCTGTCCTTATCAGCTTCGTCGCCCTTCTGAGCCTCCTGCTGATATTTAAGAGAGATAAGCTGAAGCTCCTGCATTTTCTCCTGAAGTGATGAATCTGCATCATTTGCAGATGCTGCAGCCTGAAGAGCTGCAAATCTTGGATCAGCCTGAATTTCTTTTCCAAGTTCACGAAGTGTTGATTCTAAACTCATAATTTAGTTCCTTTCTTTCTCGCCTTTTAAAACATAAGTTAAAGGCTCTGTTACTTTTATTTTTTGGAAGGTTCCGATCAGATTGTCAGAGCCCTCAAATTCTATAATCAAATTGCCGTCTGTTCTGGCAGCAATATAATTATCTCCCAATTTTCCCTTGCCGTAAACGAAGCATTTAAACACCTTGTCTTTATACTTTTTCATATTTTCGGCAGAGATTTTTTCCTGCAAATCCGTTAATTCCTTAAACCATTTTCCCTTTTCCTCGGCAGAAACAGGATCGGGCATTTCAGCCGCAGGCGTTCCTTTTCTTGGGGAATAGATAAAGGTAAACAGCGAAGTAAACTTAACCTCCTCAACAAGAGATAAGGTATCTTTAAACTCTTCATAGGTTTCGCCGGGGAAGCCGACGATAATATCAGAGGTTAACGAAAGTGCATCCCCCATTTTTTCTTTTGCGTAATTGATAAGTTCAAGATATTTTTCTCTGTCATAATGGCGGTTCATTGCTTTAAGCACTCTATTGTTTCCGCTCTGGAACGGAAGATGAAGATGCTTGGCAATTTTCTCATATTCAGCCATTGTATCAATAAGCTCTTTTGTGCAGTCCTTCGGATGGCTTGTCATAAAGCGGATACGAAAATCGCCATCCAGCTTTGCAATTTTCTGCAAAAGCTCTGCAAAGGAAACCTTCGGCGATAAATCCTTGCCGTAGGAATTTACATTCTGCCCCAAAAGCGTGATTTCCTTATAGCCGCTTTCAATCAGCTCCTTCGCCTCGGCAATGACATCTGCCGCTTCACGGCTTCTTTCTCTTCCCCTTACATAAGGCACGATGCAGTAAGAACAGAAATTATTGCAGCCATACATAATCGGCAGCCAAGCCTTTTTATCATTGTCACGAAGAACAGGCACACCCTCTGCAATTGCACCATCCATATCCGGAAGCTCAAACACACGCTTTTTTCTGGTTAATGCAGCATAAAGCAGTTCGGGTAATCTATAAACAACATGCGTTCCGAAAACCAAATCCACAAACGGAAAGCTTTGCTTGATTTTATCTGCGATATGCTGTTGCTGCATCATACATCCGCAGCAAGCGATAATGACATCCGGATTTTCACGCTTGTAGGATTTTAACATACCGACATTGCCGAACACTCTGTCCTCCGCATGCTCACGAACAGCACAGGTGTTGAAAATAATAAGCTTTGCTTCTGTTCTGTTTTCCGTAAAGCCATAGCCGATTTGATTAAGCATACCCTTGATATGCTCACTATCCGCAACATTCTGCTGGCAGCCATAGGTTACAACACAAGCAAGCGGCTTTTCCGCATATCTTTTTGAAATAACGGAAGCTGTTTTTTTGCAGAATTCCTGCTGCTTTTTTATTTCATTTTCGCTTACAACAGCAGTTTTGCGTTTGTTTTCTTCCATTATTCCCACCTCGGCGTACAAAAATCCATTATTGAATAATTATAACAAACAAGCCGCGTATAATCAATATATAATTATTAATTTATATTAAATAATTTATTATTAAGCAAACCGTTCATAATATATTGAAATTATTTAACAAAAGTGGTAGAATTTGCTTATTATTATTTTGAGGTGATACTATGCTGAAAAAAAGAGGGGCAGGAGTTCTTTTTCACATCAGCTCTATGCCATCGCCTTACGGAATAGGCGTTTTCGGAAACAACACAAAAGATTTTATAGACAAACTCTGCCATATGGGCTTTACCTATTGGCAGGTGCTTCCGTTTAATCCAACAGACAGCTCAAACAGCCCATACTGCTCGCCAAGTGCATTTGCAGGAAACTATCTTTTCATCAATCCCGAGGGTTTGAGAGATATGGGGCTGATTGGCGAGGAGGATGTTCAGTCCAATTATTATGACGGAACACCATACACAGCGAACTATGAATTTGCCGCTGAAAAAAGACTTGCAACCTTAAAGAAAGCTTTTCTGAATATTACCGACAGTATAGCGGCGGACATCAAGAAATTTGAGCTTGAAAATCCCTGGCTTACGGATTACGCTGTTTTTATGGCTGTTAAGGAACTTGAGGGCGGAAAGCCCTGGTGGGAATGGAGCGAAGAACACGCACATTACTATTCCTGCATTCAGGACATTTTTTCCTTTGAGGATAAAGCCGCTTTCTGGAAATTTGTTCAGTATATTTTCTTTAAGCAATGGCTTGAAATCAAGGAATATGCAAACGACAAGGGCATTGCCGTTATCGGAGATATGCCGATTTATGTTGCAATGGACAGCGTTGATGTCTGGTCCAATCTGCCATTATTCCTTATTGATGAAAAAACATTAAAGGTTGAAAAGGTTGCAGGCGTTCCGCCCGATTATTTCAGCGAAAACGGCCAGCTTTGGGGCAATCCGATTTATGACTGGAAGGCTATGAAAAAAGACGGATACGCGTGGTGGCTTTCAAGAATCGGAACTGCGCTTAAAACCTATGATGTTGTAAGAATAGATCATTTCCGCGCCTTTGCAAGCTATTGGGAAGTGCCTGCCGATGCAGAAACAGCTAAAACAGGCGAATGGAAAGACGGCCCGAAAATGGATCTGTTTTCAAAAGTATTTGAAGCATTCCCCAATGCACCGATTATTGCAGAGGACCTTGGCACCTTCGGCGAAGATGTTATACAGCTTTTAAAAGACACGGATTTCCCGGGTATGAAGGTTGTTCAATTCGGCTTTGATCCGAATTCCGATTCCAGCCATATGCCGCACAATGCCGTTCCGAACAGCATAAACTATGTTGGAACACATGATAACAATACGATTTTAGGCTGGCTTTGGGAAGCAAGCGAAGCTGAAAGAAAATTTGCACTTGATTATATCGGCTTCAGCGGAGACAATTGGGGCGAGGGCGGATATTACAGCCAGAGCTGCCGCAAGGTTACCGAAAGCGTCTGGAAAAGCGCATCCAATGTTGCGATCATAGCGCTTCAGGATATGTGCGGTTTCGGTTCTGATGCAAGAATGAACATACCGGGTGTACCTGATGAAAACTGGCGTTTCAGAACAACGCAGGATACACTGAACAATATAGATTTTAATTATTTCAGGCATATAAATTCAACTTTCAGAAGAATGTATCCTGTTTTTGATTAACATTATTAAAACTCCCTCATAGAATGTTATGAAGTTACCTTCAAATATTCTGTAAAGGAGTTTTTTTAATGGCTGATATTCCAAGCGAAAGACAGATAAATGAAGCAGTCTGCATTGACACAAAGCGCATTTACGACAGCTGTGTATCAAAAGATTGCTTAGAAGATTTAAGAGTTACATTTTTCAGCCGCAGTCAGAGATTAATTGATGATGCGGTTACAGTTAAATGCCGCGAATGTGAAATCACATCCGTATCCATTGATGTTGAAGAGGTTCCGTTCAACAGAGGCTATTACAGCGTAGATATTACTTTCTACTTCCGCCTCAGCTTTGACACCTATTCAGCACCTTGCACAACACCTGAGGTTGCAGTAGGCTTTACGCAGTTTACAAAGAAATGCATACTCTACGGTTCAGACGGCAATGTTAAAATCTTTACCTCCAATCCGCTGAACGAGGATCTTGACTGCCCTGATGCACCGCAGTATTCCAATCCGACAGCGAAGGTTCAGGCAGTAGACCCTGTTATCCTTTCCTGTGATGTTATTGATGCATGCGACTGCTCCATTCCGATTTGCTCATCCTTCCCGCAGAGCATATTGAAAAACATTTCAGACAGTATTCCAAGCGCAGGCTCATCAAGAGCAGTTCTTGTTACATTAGGTCTTTTCAGCATTGTTCAGATGGAAAGAGATGTTCAGATGCTTATTCCTGCATATGATTACTGCATTCCTGAAAGAGAATGCTGCTGCAACACGAAAAATCCTTGCGACACTTTCCAGTCCATTGATTTCCCTGTTGATGAATTCTTCCCGCCTGAAAGGGACAATACTCCATCCTGCAGCTGCTGCGCAGATGAAGAGAATTCCTGCAACTAAGCATAAATACAAAGTATCAAATGCAAAAATATAGGGTGCGCCTTCCTTGACGCACCCTATAGAATCCCTCCACCGCAAGCGGTCCCCCTCCCTTTAACAAGGGAGGCTGATTGGGATAAAAAAATACCTCTCCGTTCGGAGAGGTATTTTGTTTATATCTTTTCCAATTTTGCAAAATTCGCCATAAGCTTTTTCGTGCCAGCTCTGTCAAAAGCAACCTCAAGAAGATTATCATTTCCCATTGGTTTGCTTGAAAGAATAACACCTGTTCCAAAGGCTTTATGCCTTACTGTGTCGCCGACATTGTATGTAACGCCGCTATTGCTTGCCGAAGCACCAACCTGCCCGAATTTATGCGCAGCAGAAGAATTCTGCCTGTTGCTGATTTCCGTTCTGCCGGAGCCGAAGGATGATGTACTGCTGAATGCAGAGCCGCCTCTGTTTGTAAAAGTGGAGCCGCTTCTGGAGGTAAATGTTTCAACCGTTATATCATCTGTTACGCTGACAGGGATTTCACGGATAAAGCGGGAGCCCATATTTCTGCTTGTCTGACCATAAAGCATTCTCTGCCTTGCATTAATCAGATAAAGCTTTTCCTTCGCTCTTGTTATACCAACATAGGCAAGACGGCGTTCCTCTTCCAAGTCATCCTCACTGTAAATAGACTGATTGCCCGGGAAGATTCCCTCTTCCATACCCGGAATAAATACAACCGGGAATTCAAGACCTTTTGCGGAATGAAGCGTCATAAGCACAACGCAGTCGTCATCTGCATTATAGCTGTCTATATCCGAAACAAGGGCAACATCTTCAAGGAAATCAGAGAGTTCAAACTCCTCTTCTTCCTCCTGATATTTAATAAACATAGAAGAAAGTTCGTTGATATTATTCTTTCTGTCCTCCTCTGTTTCAGGGTCTTCAGCAAGATATTCAAAATACTTTGTTTCGCTTATAATTTCCTGCAGCAAATCGGAAAGCGGCATTTTCTCATCAAGAAGCTTTTGAAAATGCTTAATCATATTCGTAAAGCTTTGAAGCTTCTGCGCAGAACGAAGTGTTTTCTGAAATTCATCACTTCTTTCGCAAACCTCAAACGCAGAAATGCCAAGCCCTGTTGAAATTTCAAGCACATTGGCAAACATTGTGTCGCCGATTCCTCTTTTCGGCACATTGATAATTCTTTGCAGACGAACATTATCGGCAGGGTTATTTATCACGGCAAAATACGAGATAATATCCTTGATTTCCTTTCTGTCAAAGAAGCGGTTGCCGCCGATAATTTTATGCGGAATACCGCTCTTTGTAAGCGTAATTTCAAGGTTTCGAGACTGCGCATTGGTGCGGTAAAGAATCGCATGATCGCTCATTTTTCTGCCTGCATCAACATTTTTGAGTATCTCCTCTGCAATAAAAGAGGATTCCTCAGCTTCGCTGTTTACAGTGTTTAACACAATTTTATCGCCTGCACCTGCAGCCGTCCAAAGGCTTTTGCCCTTTCTGTTTTTATTGTTTGAAATAACGGCATTTGCACCGTCAAGAATGTTTTGCGTTGAGCGGTAATTCTGTTCAAGTCTGATAACTCTTGCATTGCTGTATTGGTTTTCAAAGGACAAAATATTTTCAATGGTAGCCCCTCTGAAGCGGTAAATGCTCTGGTCATCATCGCCGACAACGCAGATGTTTTTATAACCGCCTGCAAGCAGGGAAACAAGCACATACTGCGCATGAGAGGTATCCTGATATTCATCCACCATAACATACTTGAACTGCTTTTGATAAAGCTCCAAAACATCATCATTTTCCTGCAAAAGCTTTACTGTATTGAAAATAATATCATCAAAATCCATTGCATCGGATTTCAATAATTCTTTTTGATACATTTCATAGCAGTCTGCAATTTTTGATTTTCTGAAATCATTTACTGCTCCTTTTTTATACTCATTGTAATCAATCAAGCTGTCCTTCGCTGTACTGATTGCACTTAAAATAGATTTATGATGCAGAATTTTATCTGTAATACCAAGCGATTTCTGGCAATGCTTCATAACACGCTTCTGATCATCCGTATCATAAATTGTAAAATGATTGCTATAGCCAATTCTGTCGCCAAATCGCCTTAATATTCTTGCACAACAGGAATGAAAGGTATACGCCCAGATACTGCTTGCTTCCTCGCCTATTGCCCTTATAAGACGCTCCTTAAGCTCGCCTGCCGCCTTATTCGTAAAGGTAATTGCAAGCACCTGCCAAGGCAGGGCAAAGCCATCTTCAATAATATGCTGAACACGATTGACAAGTACAGTTGTTTTGCCCGAGCCTGCACCTGCAAGGATTAAAAGCGGACCTTCCGTACATTCAACAGCCTGCTGCTGCATTTCATTTAACGCCATAATATAAACCTCTATTCGGATTTTTCTTTATTGCCTATGGATAAAAAAGGGAGTCACTAAGAGTGACACCCTTTCGTTTTGTTTTTATTCGATTATCGGAGTAATGTTAACAATACACCTGCTGCAACGGCTGAGCCGATAACGCCCGATACATTCGGACCCATAGCGTGCATAAGAAGGAAGTTTGAAGGGTTTTCTCTCTGACCTTCCTTCTGGCTAACACGGGCAGCCATAGGAACAGCCGAAACACCTGCTGAACCAATAAGCGGATTTACCTTTCCTTTTGTAAAGATATACATTAACTTACCGAAGAGAACACCGCTTGCTGTGCCGACTGCGAATGCAATAAGACCAAGCGCAATAATTCCAAGCGTTTTGCCTGTTAAGAAGGTCTGCGCACTTGTTGTTGCACCAACGGAAACACCAAGCATAATTGTAATAATATTCATAAGTTCATTCTGCGCAGCCTTTGCAATACGCTCTGTTCTGCCGCTTTCTTTAAGAAGGTTACCGAACATAAGCATACCAACAAGAGCACCTGCATCCGGAAGAAGAAGCGCAACGATAACAGTTACCATAATCGGGAACAGAATCTTTTCAAGCTTTGATACAGGACGAAGATTGCCCATTACAACCGAACGCTCTTTCTTTGTTGTTAAAGCACGCATAATCGGCGGCTGAATAACGGGAACAAGCGCCATATACGAATACGCGGCAACGGCAATTGTACCTAACAGCGCAGGGGCAAGAATGGAGGTTACGAAGATCGCCGTTGGACCGTCCGCACCACCGATAATTGCAATAGCGCCTGATTCCTTTGGCGTAAAGCCAAGAAGCGTTGCGCCAATATAGGTAAAGAAAATACCAAACTGTGCTGCTGCACCGAGAATAAAGCTTTTCGGGTTTGCAATAAGCGGAGAGAAATCCGTCATTGTACCGATACCAAGGAAAATAAGCGGAGGATAAACACCTGCTTTAACGCCGAAATAAAGGAAATCCATCAATCCGGGCGTTAAGCCTGTTATCCAAGCTTCATTGACCTCATCCCACACTCTGCCGTGCGCAACAAGCTGAATAAAGTCTTCTAAAGTATGATACTGAACTGCAAGGTTTGCACCCGGGATATTTGCAAGGAGCATACCGAAAGCAATCGGTATCATAAGCAAAGGCTCGAAACCTTTTTTAATACCAAGATATAAGAATACAAATGAAACCAAAAGCATGACAAGGTTTTTCCAACCGCCGTCTGAAAAGAAGAACGCATAGCCGCTGTTTGCAAAAATATCAACGATTGCGCCCCAAACGCCTTGTAATATTTCCATGAATAAATCCTCCTACTAAAACGCTCTTGTATTGTCGTTAACAGCAGCCCTTGCCCAAGGATTTCTGCTGCCGACATCTTTTCTTTTAACAGAACGAATGACAAACTGATTTGAACCCTCGCTTGCTGTTATAGCAGCAGTTATAGCCGCAACAACCTCGCCGCTTATACCCTGTTCAACAACAGGCTGAGGCGCAGCCTTAACAACAGGCGCAGGAGCAGCCTTAATAACAGGTGCTTTCTCAGCAGTCTCTGAAACGACTTCGCCGTTCTTTGCTGCTTTTTTTGCAGCTCTTTTAGCTTTTCTGGCTGCCTTTTTCTCTGCCATTTTCTTTGAAAAAGCTTCCATTTTTATAACAAGCTTTCCGAATCCGCTGAATACAGCAATCAGAACAATAAGCACAGCAAGAACGATGCCGACACCGGCAATAACAACTGTTGCAACCTCTGTCCAATCAACATCTGCAATTAATTCTTTGTAACTATTTATTGCTTCTGCAATTTTATCAGTCATAGAAAGAGCAACTTGATACATTCAAACATTCCCCCATTATATTTAAATCGTTAGTATTATAAAACATCTGTTTTCATTTTTCAACAGAAAATTCACCATTTTTTTGCAACAAAATCATACACGATACTTGATTTATTTTGTTAATAGTATATAATAGTATTATAGCTGGCTCTTATCCACATCT
>JAIDLO010000217.1 GCA_029050995.1 Eubacterium sp.
CGGGAAGAAGCGCATGCTCAATTCCCATATTACCAACATCATAGTAATGAAGAATATCGTGCTTAGCTGCAAACTCACGAACCTGCTTGCAGTTTTCGGCAGACTGAATATCCTTGTTTGGCGTAAAATGATCCATTACAAGAGAAATTCTTGTTTTATCAAAAATAGAATCTTTGCCGAATTTATTCATTTCATTTATAGCCACAGGAGAGGTTACATCATTGCCGAGCACCATATCCAGATTGGCTTCTATTAACTGCCCTGCAACAACGGAATCAAGACCTGCATGAGCGGCTAATATTTTCTGAGTCATCGTCATACCCATATGTATTCACCTAATTTCTTTTATATACAAATTAAATATCCTCTTTAAAGGATTCTGCGCCTCTTTCAAGAGAGGTTACACCCGTTTTTGCCATTTCAATAATACCGAAAGCAGAAACCTCTTTAATAAAGTTATCAATAGCCTCTGCCCTGCCCGTAAGCTCAAAGGTAAAGCTTTCAAGTGTTACATCGACAACTCTTGCGCCGTATCTTCTGTTTACCTCAAGAAGATTGTTTTTCTTTTCAATACCCTTTGCACGAACCTTGATTAAAAGAAGCTCTGAGGAAACAGAATTTTCTGCATTCAGAACAGCAACCTTTTTAACAATTTCAAGCTTTAAAAGCTGAGCCTTAATCTGTCTGAAATTCTCAGGCTCTGTATAAGTTTCAATCGTCATTCTTGAGAAAAGAGGATCTTCTGTTTCACTGACAGTTAAGGAGCTGATGTTATATCCACGCCTTGAAAAAAGGCTTGCAACACGCTGCAACACACCGGAAACATTATCAACAAGAACGGATAATACAAGCTTTTCTGCTGCCATAATTACATTTCCTCCTTAATATCTGCTACTGAGCCGCCCGGCGGAATCATCGGAAGGACATTGGAATCTGGAGAGATTCTGCATTCAACAACTACCGGACCGTTTATACTAAATGCTTCATCAAGCACTTTATCAATTTCATCATTTGTATTGATGCGAAGACCTTTAACGCCGAACGCTTCAGCAACCTTAACAAAATCAGTAGCACGATTCGGGTCTGTATCTGAAAAACGATTTCCGTAAAAAATCTTCTGCCACTGGCGAACCATTCCGAGCACCTTATTGTTCATAACAAACATAACAACAGGAATATTATAGGAAGCCATTGTTGCAAGCTCATTCAGATTCATATGGAAGCCGCCGTCTCCTGCAAACATAACAACACGCTTATTCGGGCAACCGAAGGCTGCACCCATTGCTGCACCCATAGAATAGCCCATTGTGCCAAGACCGCCTGAAGAAAGGAAAGTATGCGGCTGGGTATATTTATAGAATTGAGCAGCCCAAAGCTGATGCTGACCTACATCTGTTACAACAATTGTATCAGCAGGTGTTTTCTGATCAACAGCTTCAATAAGAGTTTGTGGATTTACATAATCGCCGATCTGAAGCTGATTGAACGGACGCTTGAAGCCGTCTATTTCAGCTTTCCAGTCATCATGGTTCTGCTGATCAACAGCATTTGTAAGCATAGGAATAATCTCGTTAAGAGAGCCCTTTAAATGATAGTTTGAAACGATATTCTTGTCCATTTCAGCAGAATCAACATCAATATGAAGAATCTCTGCATTCGGCGCAAACTTTGCTCTGTTGCCTGCAACACGATCTGAGAAACGAGCACCTGCAACAATAAGAACATCACAATCATGCGCAGCTTTATTGCATTCATAATGGCCGTGCATACCGATTAAGCCAAGATGAAGCGGATGACCGTTCGGGAAAGCACCAAGACCCATAAGTGAGGATACAACAGGTGCATCAATTTTTTCTGCAAAGGAAATTAAATCCTCGCCTACATCAGAAAGGATTGCACCGCCGCCAACATAGATGATTGGTTTTTTAGCATTTGAAATAAGCTCAACAGCTCTGTCAAAGCATTTCTGCTTCGGCTGAACATATGCAAGAGGCTCAACCTTTGGCTGCGGCTCATATTCACACATAGCAGCAGTAATATCCTTTGGAATATCAACAAGAACAGGACCCTTTCTTCCGCTTTGTGCAATTTCAAAAGCACGGCGAATTGTTGGAGCAAGCTCCTTGACATCCTTTACCATAAAGTTATGCTTTGTAATCGGCATCGTTACGCCTGTAATATCAATTTCCTGGAATGAATCTCTGCCAAGGCCTGATGTTGCATAGTTACAGGTAATGGCAACAACAGGGATTGAATCCATATAAGCAGTTGCAATACCGGTTACAAGGTTTGTTGAACCGGGGCCAGATGTTGCAAAGCAAACACCAACCTTGCCTGTTGCACGGGCATATCCGTCCGCAGCGTGGGAAGCGCCCTGCTCATGAGCAGTTAAAATATGATTAAATGTATCGCCATATTTATAAAGCTCATCAAAAATATTAAGAATTGTTCCGCCCGGGTAACCGAAAACAGTGTCTACACCCTGTTCCTTCAGTACCTCAAGAACAATCTGAGAACCATTTAATTCCATAATACCCTCCTGTTTTACTCAATAATTTTAATATATATTCTATTATTTTTATTATTGCTTGTCAAGACTTGAAAAGATGTTATAATTATTATATACTTATATGTACTTGTGTGAAACAAGTTTTATTGATAATAAATGAGGTGCGTTTATGAAAAAAGCAAAAGCCATAGTTGCAATCCTTTTGGTTTTTTCAATTGTCTTTTTATGCGGATGTTCAAATATATCTGCAATTATAAACAAAAACGATTCGGATTATTACGAAATCAAGGCTATATCAAAAAATGCCTCAGACTATGCTGACATTGATATTTCGGGAGATAATATTCTTTTTTTAACATTTAAAGGAACAGACGATTATCTTTTATCCGTTTATAACGCAGCAAGCAACAAGGTTACTGCAAGCATTTCTCTGGAGGACTGCGACCTTGAATACATACGAGCAGCCAGGTTTACAGGCGAAAATG
>JAIDLO010000218.1 GCA_029050995.1 Eubacterium sp.
CGGTTGACCGCCGACATCGTGGACGACATACCTGCGGCGATAGCCGCAAGGGCGATTATTACAAATAATTTTAGCTATTTTGCTATTTTTACTATTCACTATTGACAAAGAATATGGTATAATTTCAGCAATGAAAATTAAAGGAAATTATACTAATAATGATAATTGAAGAACAGGAAAACGCGATTCTTTTAAAAGATGTAAAATGCCTTGACCTTTCCTTAACCTTAGACTGCGGACAGTCTTTCAGATGGATTGAGGAGCAGGACGGCTCCTGGAGCGGCGCGGCATACGGAAAACATCTGAATATCAGAAAAAATGAAAACGGCGATTTTGTTTTACAGACAACGACAGACGATTTTAACGCCGTCTGGTGCAATTATTTTGATTTAGACAGGGATTATGCCGAAATCTGTGAAAAACTGAAAGAGGACAAGCTCGTTGCCTCTACCATTGATACATATTACGGTATCCGAATTTTAAATCAGGAGCCTTGGGAAGCAATCGTTTCCTTTGTTATCAGCCAGCAGAATAACATTAAGCGCATAAAGGGAATTATCAAAAGGCTCTGTGATACATACGGCGAAAAAATCAATGACGAATGGCACGCTTTTCCGAGTGCAGAAACGCTGAGCAGGCTTTCTGTTGCCGATTTTGAAGTCCTTGGCACAGGATACAGGGGCAAATATTTAAAAAAGCTTGCCGATGATGTGGCAAGCGGAACAATTAAGCTTGATGAAATTAAAAAATTGAGCCTTGAGGATGCAAAAAAAGCACTACTTGATATTTACGGAATCGGAATCAAGGTAGCGGACTGTGCCTTGCTGTTCGGCTTTCAGTTTATCGAATGCTTCCCCGTTGATGTATGGATGAAAAGAGTGCTTACATTTTATCCGAACGGATTGCCCGAATGCTTTAAAGGCTACGAGGGAATCGCCCAGCAGTATCTTTTCCATTGGGCAAGAAATAATTTATGAGGACAGGAATTACTTATGCAGAAATTATTTGTTGATTTTGAATTTGACGATAAAATTGTTCTTGATGAAGAAAAGAGCCGCCATATCGCAAAAAGCCTTAGAATGAGAAAAGGCGATATGATAACCGTATGCAACGGCAACGGCACGGATTACGGCTGTATCATTGATGAAATAACAAAAACAACCGTTACCCTTTCTGTTTGCTATAAACAGGCAAGCGACAGCGAGCCAAGCATTCAGGTATCTCTCTATCAGGGTGTTCCGAAAGGCGATAAAATGGAGGATATTATTCAGAAATGCGTTGAGCTTGGCATTTTCAGCATTACGCCTGTACTTACAAAAAGAAGCATAAGCCGCCCGGATGAAAAGCAGGCGGCAAAAAAACAGCAGAGATACGCAAAAATTGCACTTGAAGCAGCCCAGCAGAGCGGCAGAGGCATTGTGCCTGAAATTCATACAATGACGGATTTTAAAACAGCTGTTTCGGAATGCGAAGCAGATTTGATTATTTTGTTCTATGAGGGCGGCGGAAAAAGCCTTAAATCGCTTATAAAGGATGATATTAAGTCCGTTGCCATATTCATCGGACCCGAAGGCGGATTTGAGAAAGAAGAGGTTGATGCCGTAATCGAAAAAGGCGGCATAAACGCAACACTCGGCAAACGAATTTTAAGAACACAAACCGCACCTGTTGCCGCCCTTTCGGCAATTATGCTTTTAACAGATAATATGGAATAGAAATACAGGCTTCCCCTTGGAGGGGAAGCCTTTTTTATTATATAAATAACATATAAAAAACAAAAAGGGCAGAGAAAACTCTGCACTAATTTTATGAATTATATATAATCTGTCTCTTATACACAAATGACGCTGACGACGATCTTAC
>JAIDLO010000219.1 GCA_029050995.1 Eubacterium sp.
TAATAACCAGCGTTATATTATACCCCCTCACACACTTCCGCTTTACCGGTGATGATTATTTTTTTATTTTTATTTATTCAAAATCTTTTTTCCGTTTTTAATAAAATCAATCAATTCTTCAACATCATCAAAATCATCATAATCGCCCATTATTCCGTTGCGATGATAAACAATACCATTTTTCTCATTTGCTTCAAGACAATCAAGCAAATGCTTTTCTCCATATCTTTTAGCAAACAGCGTAAAAGCATACGGCTTGATTTTACTCAACAAACCTTTTCTGCAGTTTTCGTCACAATGATAACAATGCTCTAATTTTTTTGAAAGGGAACACTTTCTGTTTTCACACCAATCTTTATCAGGGCAGTCATTTGAATTGCAGCCGCTGCATTTATCATTTTCAGAGCATAAACAACAGGCAAGCCCGCACCGTGCAATACCCAATTCTCTTTTCATTCTCTATTCCTCATACAAATTATTCTTATCAAGTCCCTGCTCAAGACCAATCATTCCAACAACACGGGGCCATTTATTCGTTTCAATTATGGTAGTTGCATTTATATTTCCCAAATGACAATAGAAATGTCTCATCTGCCCTATGATACATTCAAGCCTGTTATGCTTGTAGCCGTCGGGAATTTCATATAAATCTGAATCACAAAGACCGTCAAGATAGCTCAGTATTTTCGTTCTGACCTGCTCAAAATAATCAAGTAGTTCTTCTCTTGACAAAACCTTCTCGCCCATATAATCAAGACTGTTCAGTCCTTCTTCGTGAAAAGGCGGTTCTTCATATTTGGTCGGATTGATAAACCATTGGTCACAGGAATGTAATGCATGATAGCAATGCTTCCAGATTGGCATATCACATAATCTATAATCCATATCACATGTAACAAGCGTTACATAAAAATTATGAAACATAATTTCCGCACTTGCCTTTATTGTTTCAATCAATCGCCTTTCCATAATAACCCCCTCAAATTATAACTTCGTAGGGTACGATGCCCACATCGTACCGATATATAATGTTTAAACAGTATAAAAACGGAGCGATGTGGGTTCGTTTGCGACTGCTCGCAGTGCGAGATGAAAGGAGCAATAAGAACTTGCAGTGGTCAAAATTTTAGAATACATTTATGTATGAATAAAATTTTGGGTACCACAAGTGGACCATCGCTCCCTACAAGTATTTACTTAATAATTTCAACAACTTCAATGTCGCCGTCAACAAGCATTTCCATAATGGACGGCTCATTTTCATTTTTCCAATACTGCTCTGCTAAAGCAAGATTTTCCGTTTCATTTAACCTGCCGTCAAAGCACTTTTCAGCATCTCCGCAAAATACATTTCCGTTTATTTTCAGCTTAACAATCTGAAAGGTTGGTCTGCCCAAACAAACAAAGTAATCAAACCATTTTTCAGCCTCTTCTAATGTTTTGGAAACATACAAACAAGCCATTCTTGACGGATAATCAGAATATTTTTCAAGTCTTACTTTTTCCAAAGCCATTTCACGCAATGCAACAGAGGTATGATGTTCAAGCGTAATATCCTTATACTTTTCAGGATGCGCATAAATATCATTCACAATATCAAGTTTTTCATTTACTCTTTTATAAACACCATTGTGATTATTTTCATCAAATACTATGTTTTGCCCTATCCGCATAGGCTTTTCAGTTACAACATGATAAGCATAAATTTCTTTCATAATGATATACCCATTGCAAAACCAATGCACTTTTCAAAAAAGTCATACCGCATTTGTTTTGTCATTGTCCATTTCCAAGCCGTATCCTTTTCATCAAGAGGATGTTTATCGGATGCAATAAGAATGGAAACTGTATTCATTCCCAAGTATTCACTAACGCTGAAAAGCGCAGAGGTTTCCATATCAACACCAACAGCACCCTTATTTCGCCACAACTGTTCTTTATAAAAGGTTTGCCGATAGACTGCATCTGTTGAAACAATAGGAAATGAAACTGAATCTTCAATATGCTTCAGAGCCAAATCGTGCAATTCTCTGTTTGGATAAAACGCTTCTCTGTTTTCATAATAATGGAGCGATGTACCCTCCTCGCTGAAAGCCCGATCGGGAATAACAATATCTCCGCTGTTAACATTTTCGGAAAATGCACCGAACATGCCGACTGAAATAACATTTTTAACGCCAAGCGCATAAAGCGTTTCAATCGTATCAACAGCCATTGGTGCGCCCCAGCCGCCATGTAAAAAGCATACATCATAATTCTTCAATTTATAAATAGGGCGGGAATTCAAAAAGCTTGGAAAGCGTTCCGCAATCAACTTGCTTTTATAATGCTTTATTAAATAGTCAACGCCGCCGTACATATAAAACAGAATTGCCGTTTTCGGTAATTGAGGGCACCCATTTTTTCTACAGCTTTGAATATGCTTTTCAGCCGTGATAACTGCAGATGTATTATCTTCTTTAAATTTCCACATAATCAAATGTTTTCAAGCTTATAAAGCCTTGCGCCGTGCGGAGCAACGGTTGCTTTAAGTGTGTTTTTAATCTTGCCTATGCTTTCCTTTGCCCAGATATCATAAGCATTATAATTTGTATCCGGCATAAGAATTTCCTTTAAATCAACGGAGATATTTCTTTCCTTATCATCCGTATTGAACACGGCAATATATTTGCATTTCTTTCCATTGCTTACCCAAACGATTGTGCCCTTGCCGTTTTTCTCTTTTCTTACAAGCTGGTGCGCACCATAGGATGATTTATGCATATGCATATATTCTTCATTTGTAAGCAAAGAAAGCGTCCATTCATCATTTTCAGGCATATTTCCGCCGAACATAAGCGGGCTTCTGAAAATGCCCCAAAGCGTCATCATTGTAATCTGTTCCGGCTTTGTAAAATTCGTGTATCTGTCTGCACCGCCGTGACAAGGCGCATTTTTTGCAAGCCTGCCGAGCGGGAGCATATCACAATCAGGCCATCTGCCGTTGCCAACATGATCCTGCCATGTATAGCAGCGGTTGAACATATCGTGCAGCTTATCCCACTGATCCCAGAAATCGCCTGTCATACGCCACATATTTGCATGCTTTGCAAGATGCTCTGCATTTTCAATATGTGCAGGACCGGGAGAAAGCGAAAGTACCATATCCCTGCCGCAGTTATCTATCGCTTTTCTGAGCATTTCAACCTCATAATCAGCTGAATACGGCGTATCCCACTGTCTGAATTCCGTTACGCAGATGTCATCACATTTGATGAAATCAACACCCCAGGAAGCATAAAGCTCAAAAATAGAATTATAGTATTCCTGCGCTGCAGCAGTATTTTTACAGCCGTACATATCCGTGTTCCATGCACAAACAGAAAAATGATGCGCAATATCACGGCAGGTTGAAGTGCTGTTTTTTATCGGAAGATTTGCATGAACAGCACAACGCGGAACACCCCTCATAATATGAATGCCGAATTTAAGACCAAGGCTGTGGCAGTAATCGGAAATCTCCTTGAAGCCTTTTCCGTTTTTCGCACTTGGAAAACGATTTTCAGCAGGCATTAATCTGCCGAATTCATCAACATTAAGCGGCGCAAAATTGTTGTAATCATTGCTGTTTGCCTTTGGCTCATACCACTGAATATCGCAAACGATATATTCCCAGCCGAACGGCTTTAAATATTTTGCCATATAATCGGCATTTTCTTTTAACTGCTTTTCATTTACTGCTGCGCCGAAGCAATCCCAGCTGTTCCAGCCGAGCGGCGGCGTTTTTGCAAGCTTACCGTGCATAACAAGTACCTCTTATTATATAAATTTTATATTTAAAATTATAAACATTCTATAAACAATGTCAATGCATATAAAAGAAAAAATCCCGAAAAATTCGGGATTTTATAATTCTATTATTCAGCCATTTTAAGCATAGCTTCTTTTTCAGCTTTTCGCTCTGCTCTTTTCTTTTTAGCTTTATAGCCAATCAGCTTATCAAGATGCTCCTGCGGTGTTGCACATGCACCGAGGGTAACGGTTTTCTGACCATAAATACCATGAAAATCCGAACCGCCTGTCATCAAAAGCTTCTGCTTTTTGCAAAGGTCTGTAAGCTTGCTGATTGCTTCTTCATCTGCTGATGGATGCCATACCTCTACACCATCAAGACCCATAGAAACATATTTTTCAATTTCATTGAAGTTATCAAACAAAGCCGGATGCGCAAGAACCGCAATACCACCTGCGCCGTGAATTTCATTGATAACCTCTTCCACACTAGGATATTTAGTTGGGGCAAGAATATTTGTTTCGTTTGTTGCATCAAAAAGAGCATAATACAAATCACCGAAAATCTTGTCTGTGTAACCTGCATCCATAAGCGCGTGCATAATATGCTGCTTATAAAGATTTGTTGAGCCGGAAGCATGATTGATTATGAAATCCGATGTAATCGGAAAACGGCTTGCAACTTTAAGCATCATTATCTGACCTGCTCTTTTTCTTGCTACTGATACGCGCTTGCATATAGCCTCAAGTCTGTTAGGAGCATCCGCAAGATAACTTAAAATATGCACTTTTTTTCCTGCTTCAAAATCAAATGCCGAAATCTCAACACCCGGTATAACTGTTACACCGTAGCGCTTGCCTATAACCTGGCCTCTTACTGTGCCGGCAAGGCAATCGTGATCTGTTATGGCAATAGTATCTATACCGCTTTTCTGCGCAATAACGATTAAATCTTCTATGCCGACCGAACCGTCACTCAATTTCGTATGACAATGTAAATCTGCTGCCATAACTTGCCTCCTTCCAAATTCATAAAAAAGGGTAAAATACCCTCAATATAGACATTTTAGCATTTTTATCAAAAAATTTCAATACAAAAATGTAACAAAATTTGAAGAAGTGTAAAATAAAATACTATTAAATTTTGTTAAAATCACTAAAAAATGGGTTTTGAAGTTCTCTGTATAACGCCGAAACAGGCAGACCGACAACATTAAAATAATCTCCGTCTATTTTTTCAACAAAGAGAGAGCCGTAGCCCTGAATACCATAAGCCCCTGCCTTATCAAGACATTCGCCTGTTTTAATATATGTGCTTATTTCGCCGTCAGAAAGCTCATAAAATTTAACCTTTGTTTCCTTGAAAAAGGATTTTTTACCCTGCGGGCTTATAAGCGTAACGCCTGTATAAACGGAATGCACTTTTCCGCTGAGCTTTCTGAGCATTGCAAATGCCTCTTCCTCATCAGCAGGCTTGCCGAGAATTTCGCCGTCTAAAACTACGATTGTATCTGCCCCGATAACAACATCATTATCATTCATAACACGCTCTGCCTTAATTCTTGAAAGATAAAGAACGGCATTTTCAGGCGTCATACCGGCAGGAATTGTTTCATCCACTTCTCTGGATACAGCCATAAAATCCTTTGTTATAAGGCTTAAAAGCTCTTTTCTTCGTGGTGACTTAGATGCTAAAATCAGCATTTACAACACTCCTCTGTAATAAAGTCCTCTTGTATAATCAAAATCAGCCTTGCTCCCATTTTGGTAAAGCGCAGTGATTTTTTCAATTTCTTCCTTGCTTTCATCTGTAAAATAAAAGTGGATAAAATCTGTTTTGATTTCTCTCATTCTGTCTGCCATATAAAGCGGCACACTGTTTAACAGTTCAACACAAGGATACGGCGAGCAGACCACAGGGAAAACAATTCCCTTTCTGTCTGTTAAAGAGCCGTTCTTTTTGCATTTTTCACAGCCGATGTTATTTTTAACAGGGCAATTTCTTGTCAGCATAAGCGGCAGTCTGCCGTAGGCAATCATACCCGTATCCTGTGCATTGATTTTATTTGCCTCATCAACGGTTAATTCAAAGGATAAAATCGGCGAATGAATCTGATTTGCCGCACTGCTGTTAAACACATTCAGCCCGAAATCTCCGCATACCGTAAAGCCAAGCCTTTCAGCCACTTTGTCTGCACCGATATTTCAGCAAAGTGCATATTTAACACCCACTTTTCTCAGCTGAAGAAGCCTTTTTTCAAGCTGCTCCCCTTTGCCGAACAAC
>JAIDLO010000022.1 GCA_029050995.1 Eubacterium sp.
TAATATTTAAGAAATTGACTTTTTTGTTAAATTATTGTATATTATATATAATTTATGAGGGAGTAATTCCGCACAGCATTTTACATAAGTGCGAGCTAAATCAACAAGCATGCCGTAAGGCTGGTTTAGTTTTAAAGAATGAGACTCATATATAGTAGGCATACTACTATATATGAGTCTTTTTTATATATATTTATATGAAGGGAGTTTTTATATGAAAGAATATTTGAAAGCATATGAAGAGGCAATCAAGGAAAATAATACATCCGAAAATGGTCTTTCTTCAGAAGAGGCAAAAGCCCGCCTTGAGCAAAACGGCAAAAATAAATTAAAAGAGGGCAAAAAAGAAAGTCTTATTCACCGCTTCATTATGCAGCTTGTTGATCCTATGATTATCATTCTGATTATTGCTGCTGTTATTTCAGCAATAACTTCGGTTTATAACAAGGAATTTCCGTCTGATGTTTTCATCATTCTGTTTGTTGTTATTCTGAATGCAGTTCTTGGTGTTGCGCAGGAATCAAAGGCTGAAAAGGCGATTGAGGCATTGCAGGAAATTGCCGCCGCAACAAGCCATGTTATCCGAAACGGAAAAATAGAAACTGTTCGTTCAGAGGAATTGGTAACGGGCGATATTATCGTGCTTGAAGCAGGGGACAGCGTGCCTGCCGATTGCCGAATTATCGAAAGTGCTTCTATGAAAATTGAAGAGGCTGCTTTAACGGGAGAGTCCGTTCCTGTAAACAAAATTGTTGATGCGATTGATCCCGAGGGCTCGGATGATGTTCCGCTCGGCGACAGAAAAAATATGTGCTATATGGGCTCAAATGTTGTTTACGGCAGAGGTAAAGCCGTTGTTGTTGCAACAGGTATGGATACGGAAATGGGCAAAATCGCAGATGCGCTCAATGATTCTAAGGACGGCGATACACCGCTTCAGATTAAGCTCAATCAGCTTTCAAAGGTGCTTTCCTTCCTCGTTCTCGGTATCTGCGTATTTATCTTTGCGCTTGATGTTATCCGCAATGCCGTAACAGGTGTTGGCGTAACTTTTGAGGGAATGCTCGGCACATTTATGGTTGCTGTTTCTCTTGCTGTTGCTGCTATTCCGGAGGGACTTGCAGCCGTTGTTACAATCGTGCTTTCAATCGGTGTAACAAAAATGAGCAAAAGAAATGCGGTTATCAGAAAGCTTACAGCCGTTGAAACGCTTGGCTGTACGCAGGTTATCTGCTCTGATAAAACAGGTACATTAACCCAGAATAAAATGACAGTTGTTGACTTTAAGGGCGATAATGAAAAGCTGATTGCGCAGGCAATGGCGCTCTGCTCTGATGCAACAATTGAGGACGGCGTTGTTAAAGGCGAGCCAACCGAGGCTGCGCTTGTTGAATGGGCAGATAAGCTTGAAATGCCGAAAACAACACTTGTTGAAGAATTTCCAAGAGTTGCCGAAGCACCGTTTGATTCTATGAGAAAAATGATGTCTACTGTTCATTCCTCTCTTAAAAAAGGCTTTGTTCAGTATACGAAGGGTGCGCCTGATGTTGTGCTTGACCACTGCACAAAGGCTTATATTGACGGCAAAAAGGTTGATATGACGGATGAGGTAAGAAAGGATATTCTTGCTTTGAATAAAGAAATGGCAGATCAGGCACTTCGTGTGCTTTGTGTTGCTATGAAATCCTATGATGAAATTCCTGAAAACCAGGAGGCAGATTCTCTTGAAACAGAGCTTTGCTATCTTGGTCTTGCAGGTATGATAGATCCTGTTCGTCCCGAGGTTGTTGATGCGATTGCAGAATGCAGAAGCGCAGGCATCCGCCCTGTTATGATTACGGGCGACCATAAGGATACGGCTGTTGCAATTGCAAAGCAGCTTGGTATTATTGAAGATGCAAGCGGTGCTATTACAGGTGCAGAGCTGAATGATATTTCCGATGAAGAGCTGAACGAAAGCATTGAAAAGTACAGCGTTTATGCCCGTGTTCAGCCTGAGCATAAGGTTAGAATTGTTAAGGCTTGGCGCAGTAAGGGTATGGTTACTGCTATGACAGGCGATGGTGTTAATGATGCGCCGTCTATCAAGAGTGCGGATATCGGTATCGGTATGGGTATAACAGGTACGGATGTAACGAAGAATGTTGCCGATATGGTGCTTGCTGATGATAACTTTGCAACAATTGTTTCTGCTGTTGAAGAGGGCAGAAGAATTTATGATAATATCCGTAAATCCATTCAGTTCCTGCTTTCCTCAAATCTTTCAGAGGTATTAACGATTTTCTTCGCAACGCTGTTTGGTGCAATTGTTCTTGAGCCTGTTCATCTTCTTTGGATCAATCTTATAACAGACTGCTTCCCGGCTCTTGCTCTTGGTATGGAAAAGGGCGAGGATGATATTATGAAGCGTGCACCGAGAAACAGTAAGGACGGCATTTTTGCAAATGGTATGGGCGTTGATGTTGCTTGGCAGGGTATTATGGTAACGATTGTAACGCTTGCTGCTTATGTCCTTGGTCTGATTATGACACCTGAAGGCTCAGCTCTTCTTGGTCAAAGTGAAGGCTTCTGGAGCTTCCTTAAATCAGCAGGTGCAGCAGAGCTGATTCATCAGAATGGTATGACAATGGCGTTCTTAACGCTTTCAATGGCTGAAATTTTCCATTCCTTCAATATGCGTTCAAGAAGAACATCTATCTTCAGAATGGGCAGTATCAATAAGTTTTTAGTAGGCGCAATGGTGCTCAGTTTAATTCTTTCAACGGCTGTAATCTATGTTCCGTTCCTTGCAAAAGCATTTGATTTTGCGCATATTTCAGCTGCTGAATACGGTGTTTCAATGGCACTTGCACTTTCCGTTATTCCTATTGTTGAAATCATTAAGGCTATTCAAAGAAAAATTGAAAAGTAATACAAACAAAACCAACGCCTCTAAAACGAACACTTTAAAAGGCTACGGTATGAA
>JAIDLO010000220.1 GCA_029050995.1 Eubacterium sp.
GTCTCATTCTTTAAAACTAAACCAGCCTTACGGCATGCTTGTTGATTTAGCTCGCACTTATGTAAAATGCTGTGCGTAATTACTCCCTCATATATTATATATAATATACCATAATTTAACAAAAAAGTCAATTTCGTAAATATTAAAAATTAATAAATTTTACTGTAATTTAAAATATATTTTATTCGGGACGATATGGAATCGTCCCCTACAGAATTTTATTAAAACAAATTGCCGTAGGGGATGGCGTCCTCGACATCCCGTTTTTTTTCGGTTCGTCAAGGATGCCGAACCCTACGATTGCATATTTGTAAATTGAAAACAAAAAGGCTTCCCCTTGAGGGGAAGCTGGCAACTATGTTGACTGATGAGGTGGAATAATAAAAATGCTTGAAATATAAAACACCTCATCCACCGCAAGCGGTCCCCCTTCCCCTCAAGGGGAAGGCAGATAACCGCTGTTTATTTCTTATTAATCTGCTTTGAATATTTAGCAAGGTAAACTGTTCTCATAAGGAAGCATTCCATTTTCGGAACATAATGCGCTCTATTGAAAATGCTTACATCAACAACAGCAGCACAGCCCTTATCCATAATGATTTCAAGAGCCTGCATATCGCCATCATTATTACCTGTTACAAGCGCACCGTTGCCCTGAACAAGAACTGCATTTCTGCCCTTGATTGCCTTTGCAATATTCTTTGCGCAATCATCTGTATCGCCGTCAATCCAAGGACTGCATTTTACATCAAGACCAACAATCTGTGCAAAATCATCAATCATAGGAATCATAGGTTCAGCTGTGCAGGAAACAGCAATAACATCAGGTGTTGTAAGATGCTTAATCATTGAGCAGTTTTCCTGAAGATAAATTTCTCTGTGAATCTTTGCACATTTCGGCGCAATGCCGTTAATGCCAAGGCCTGTTTCAATATCAACATCAACCGTTTCTCCGCCAACAGTAATTGTAAACATATTTTCATGCTTTACGGATGAACCAAGATCGCAGATAGATTCAGGCATTTCACCGGATTCCTTCTTCTTAAGGAAATAATTTCTTTTTTCATCATCAGAATAGGACTTAGCCCATGAATGACGCAGATAATTATCCTTAATTACTCTTTCACAGCACTGTTCAAGTGTTTCAGCAATATTGAAAGCCTCATCATAGGATTTACCCATACAGAGTGTGCCGTGGTGCATAAGCATAATTGCATAGCAATCCGGATTGTTAACAATGCAGCTTTCAACCTTTTTGCGAAGTGAATTTGTTGTTGACATTGCATAATCAGCAGTAGGAACTCTTTCACCGAGAACCTCCTTGTACTCAGCATAAACATTTCTGATTTCCATGCCTGTAATGCTGACGATTGTTGCTGCTCTCTGGTGTGTATGTATAACAAAATCAACCTCAGGATGATGTCTGTAAGCAGCAGCGTGAACGCCTTTTTCGGAAGAAGGCTTGATATCGCCCTCATATTCGCAATCTTCAATATTAACAACAACGATTTCCTCAGGTGTTAAATCCTCATAAGCTCTGCCGGATGGTGTAATAACAAACTGCGTATCTGAAATACGGGCAGAAACATTGCCCCAAGTGCGGGCAATAAGACCTGTTTCAATAAGCTTCTTGCCGGCTTCAACAACTATTTTTTTAGCTTCTTCAATTTCGTAAGCCATAATAATCTCCTTAAATATATTATTCTAAAAACCAATCAAAGGGAGTAGGAAAAAACCCACTCCCTTGTTATCATTGATTAATAATCAATCTTTACGCACTTTGAAAGTACTCTGTCGAATCTTCTGATGCATTCATCAATATCTTCTTCAGTGTAAGCACTTGAAGTGTAAAGACGAGAACCAGCAAGTGTAACAAGACCTTCTGCCATATAAGCAGCACCCATATACTGCATTTCTGTCTGACGGATACCTGTCTGCTTAAGTGTTGAAGGAATGGTCCAAGGCTTCTTCCAGTTAACCTTGAAATGCATTGTTGCAACAGTATGAAGGTGGCAAACAGAGCCGATATTATAGCAAACGAATGGAAGATCATACTTTTTGATTGATTCATTAAGACCTTTAACAAGGCGATCAGCCATCTGACCGGCAACCTGGCAAGCATTTCTCTTTTCGATTTCGCAGATTACTGTATAACCAGCGCAGCATGAAATAGGAGTAGCAGCCATTGTACCACCGCACATAGCCTTATGAACTTTCTTGCCTTCAGCCTTATCAAGACCTGCACCAAGATATTTCATAACTTCTCTGTGACCGCCGATACCGCCTGCACCCGGATAACCGCCAGCGATAATCTTACCGAAGATTGAGATATCAGGATCAATACCATAATAACCCTGAGCACCTGAAAGACCGATACGGAAGCCTGATACAACTTCATCGCAAACAAGAAGAGCGCCATACTTACGGCAAAGAGCCTGAACACCCTTAGGGAAGTCTTTATCTACAGGACGAGTAGCTGATTCAGGGCCGATTGGCTCAATGAATACAGCAGCTGTGCCGCCGCGGAACTTATTGAGGATAAGCTTCTTTTCAAGTGATTTAAGATCATTTGGGAAGAATTCCTGTGTATGCTTGAATACGAACATAGGAACACCGTGTGACTGAAGATTAAGTGTACCAGGAACACGCATACCCCAAGCAAGCTGATCTGACCAGCCGTGGTAAGCACCACCCATTTTGATAATGTTCTTATGGCCTGTTGCAAGACGAGCAACACGAACAGCACACATACAAGCCTCAGTACCTGAACCAAGCATACGGAACATTTCTACTGAAGGAACACATTCGGAAATCTTCTTTGCAAGCTTATATTCATAAGGATGGAAAAGACCTGTTGAAGGACCGCAGTCATCAAGAAGCTCCTTAACCTTTTCTTTAACTACATCATCATTTGAGCCGATAATTGTTGGGCCGCCTGCCTGAAGGAAGTCATAATATTCATTGCCGTCAACATCATAAAGCTTATTGCCCTTAGCCTTTACCATAACGATTGGGAAAGGATAGTTGAAAGCAAGGTTGTGCTGAACACCGCCAGGAATAATATTCTTTGCTTCTTCAATCTGCTCTTTGGATTTCTGGCATTTCTTTGCGAAATACTCTTCTTCATACTCTTTAAGAGCTTCTCTGCTGATTGAATAAATTGGTTTTTTGATGAGCGCATCAAGCTGTGAAGTAAGAATAGCTGCATCAGGATACTCTGTAATAGCGAATCTTGTATCCATAAATTTTTCCTCCTTAATTTTTTAAGTGTAGTTTCACTTATTATTTTCAATGTGAGCCACTACTCACTATATTTACATATTAAGTATATCACTTTTTAACGATTTGTCAAACGCTAATTTAATATTTTTTGTTTAAATTTGTTACTAATTCTTGCAGTAATTTGAATTTTATGTTACTATATTTACACTATGTTCAAGCAATAAGAGAGGGATTTGTTGCACTTGCATAAAAAGAAAAAAGCTATTTTGTGCAATGCTACAAAATTAAAAAAATGGTAAATCATTATAAAGAAGCCTTTGATAAAATTCCCGAAGAACGCAAGGAGCACATCCTTGAGGTTGGCATTGATGAATTTTCTTCAAAGGGATATGAAAATGCAAATATCAATGTGATTGCCCACAATGCGGGAATCAGCATTGGCTTGATGTATAAATATTTTGCAACGAAAGAGGATTTGTTTTTAACCTGCATAACAAGAGGTATGAAAATCCTTGAGGATGCTGTTGAAGAAATTATGCAAAGCCCGGATAAGCTGCTTATCAAAGCCGAAAAACTTCTTCGCGCAACCTGCGAGCTTTCAAAGAAGAATATAAAGTATATAAAACTATATAATGAGATAACGGCTGAGAAAGACGGCGAACGCGCAATTATGCTGGCAAGAGAAATTGAAAGCATAACAAGCCGTAAATATATAACATCTATTGCACAGGCGCTTGCCTGCGGAGATGTTCGCCAGGATCTTGATCCAAGGCTTTTTGCTTTCTTTCTTGATAATCTGCTTACAACGCTTCAGTTTTCTTTTACATGCGAATATTATAAGGAAAGATTGAAGATATACACAGGCGTTGACACAGACGAGCTTAATGACGATGAAATTGTAAATCAGCTTTTGAAATTTATCGAATCTGCATTTACTTTTGAAAAATAGAAAAGTGATTTAACACGGAGGAAAAAGAATGGGTAAATATGTTATTACTTATGACATCGGCACAACAGGAATCAAAACCTGCCTGATCGAAATAGACGAGGAAATCAAAATCCTTGGCTCTGCAACACTTGGCTACAAGCTTTATGTTGATGATGAAACAGGCGTTAAGGGCGGCGCTGAACAGCACGCAGACGAATGGTGGAACGCAATGTGCGTTACAACAAAAAGCATTTTTGAAAAGGTGCCTTATGTAAGCAAGGAGCAGATTGAGGGTATTTCCTTCTGTTCTCAGATGCAGGGACTTGTTCTTGTAGACAAGGAGGGCAACTGTGTTCGTCATCCCATGAGCTATATGGATCAGCGTGCAAGAGAAGAGCTTAAAACAGGTATTGCACACGGTGTTCAGATTGCAGGGGCAGAGGTTTCAAAGCTTCTTAAATACCTTAAATATACAGGTGCTGTTAGTTCCTCCGTTAAAGATCCAATCTGGAAATATAAATGGGTTGAAGCACACGAGCCTGAAGTTTTTGAAAGAGTTTACAAATGGCTTGATGTAAAAGAATATCTTATCTGCCGTGCAAGCGGTGAATTCGTTATGACAGAGGACAGCGCTTTTGCAACGCTTCTTTATGATACAAGAAAAGGTCATGAGGGCTGGTGCAAGCCAATCTGCGATATGGTTGGCGTTCAGATGAAGCATCTGCCTGTAATTAAGAAATGTACCGAAAAGGTTGGCGAGGTTACTGAAAAGGCTGCTGAAGAGCTTGGTCTTGCAGCAGGAACAGCTGTATTCGGCGGCGGCGGAGATGCTTCTCTTATCGGCGTAGGTGCTGGTTCTGTTGCAGTCGGCGACACACATATTTACAGCGGAACATCCGGCTGGGTTGGAACTGTTGTTGACAAGCAGGTTGTTGATGCAAGCGCAATGATGGCTGCAATTGTTGGCGCAAACCCGGGAAAATTCAATTATTTCGGCGAGCTTGAAACATCAAATAAATGCGTTGAATGGGTTAAGGATCATCTTGCACTTGACGATATCAAGGTTTATCTGCACGACAAGAATGTTTCCGATGCTGTTGAGGCACTCAATTTCAACCTTTATGATTATATGGAGCAGGTTATTGACACTGTTCCTGCAGGCTCAAACGGCACAATCTTTACACCTTGGCTGCACGGAAACAGATGTCCGTTTGAAGACCCAAATGCTGCAGGTATGTTCTTCAATATCAAGATTGAAACAGGAAAGACGGAATTAATCAGATCCGTTGTTGAAGGTATCTGCTTCCATATGAGATGGATGCTTGAAAGACAGGATATCAAGAAAGAGGTTAAAATCTCAAAAGTTATCCGTTTCTGCGGCGGCGGTGCTTTAGGCGGCGTTACCTGCCAGATTCTTTCTGATGTATTACAGCGTGAAATTGAGGTTGTGGACAGCCCGCAGAATGTTGGCGCAGTTGGTGCAGCAGCATGTATTGCAGTTGGTCTTGATCTTATCCCATCACTTGAGCATGTTAAAAACCTTATTCCTGCTAAAAAGCATTATTATCCAAATCCGGAGCATAAAGCTGTTTATGATAGAAACTTCAAAGTTTTCCAGAATCTTTATAAATCAAACAAAGAAAACTTTGAAATTCTGAACGGTTAATTCAATAAAATTAAGGGAGAGCGTTTGCTCTCCCTTTTTGTTTTTGTGTATTAAGATTTATTTCCAGTTCTGAATAACAGACGGATTATCAAAAATTTCATCAAGCTTTTCAAAGAACGGAACGCAATCGCCGTAATCCAAAGCACGATGATCTATTGCTACTGTAATCGGAAGAATGGAACGGATTTCAATTTTTTCATTTCCGTTTTCATCAACCGTAACAACGGGACGCCTCTGAACAGCATCTATTGAAAATGCAGTAGTCTGCGGCGGAATGATTTCGATTAAGAAGCTCATTCCCTTATGCTTTCTGTAAATCGAGCCGAGGTTTGTAATTGTAGTTGTACCCTGTTCAATATCATGCCTTGTAAATCTATCCTCAACAGGAATTGCATAATACGCTTTTTTCTTTTCGCCTTTAAGATTTTTTACTCTGTGCGGACCAGGAACCTTTGAGCCGAACAGCTTATTCAGTGCACCGATAATATTGCCTTTTTTAAGACCTTCCAGGGTATAGTTCAGAGATACCTGATACATCGTTTCATCCATATCGGAATTGTTTGCACGGCGAACAGTTTCATTAATCTGCGTAGTCATTTCAGACAAGGACTTGTTTCCGATATCATGAAGATTAACGGTCATCATCAAGCCTGAGTTCAGAATAACAGGCATAGATACATCAATATTGTCGTGATAATTGAGCGTACCTCTTACAAGCTTTCTTCTGAAATCAAGCGTGCAATTCATTTTAGGTGCTTCCTTAAGACCTTCGCAGATTACCTTCATAACAGCTGTATTGATTGTTACCTTTTCTGATTTATCTTTTGCATCTGCATTAACCTTTTTAAGCTCTTCAAGAAATTCTGTTACATCAGCTTCATAGCCGAAGGCTGCATGGGGAATCTGCTCCCAGCTTTCAACAGTCATATTTGATACAATTTTTCTTGCAATTCCAAAGTATTCTTTTTTATATATAGCCATAATCATCTATCTCCTTTAACGGCAAATTTTTGATTTGCATGTATAATAATATCTTTTCCAAAAAATCTCAATCAACTTTGCTTTACATAGCTGTCAACCTTTGGTTGACATTGAAAAACGCCCATTTTAAGCCAAAAAACAAGTTTTATATTGTTTCAGCTCTTCTTATTTTATGCCTGCACAAACACAATAGAAGATCGGAATTGTTAAAAATACCAACCACATCGGATGCCACAAATTCATAAAGAATCCAAACAACAGAAAAACAATCAATGCTAAAACAGGATAGCAGAAGATAATCGGCTTTTTCTTTTTTACTGCGATAACGCCCGTATAAAAAAGCGGAATGGTTAAGAATACAATCCAACCGATCATCCAGCCTTTGGCTCCGAAAACAGCACCGAGAATGGCATAAAGAAATACCATTATAACGGGATAGGAGCGAAACAGCCAGCCGCCTTTTTCATAAGGCTTGCTTGTTTTATTCTCCTGCATTTGCGGATAGATTATTTCTGTTTGAGGATTCATAAAATTCTGATT
>JAIDLO010000221.1 GCA_029050995.1 Eubacterium sp.
AATGCTGATATATGTTTTGGATATTTGTTAAAAAAAAGGTCTCCGATTTATTCGGAGACCTTGACTTTTTATTTTCTTCTTTTAATCAATGCAGGGAGGATAATTGGCTTTGCTTCATCTGCATTAACCATTTGCTCTATAAGCTTTGCTTTAAGCTCTTTTCTGATTTGTGCATATTTCGGGTCTTTAACAAGATTATGCTTTTCAATCGGGTCTTTTTCCAAATCGTAAAGATAATCCTCAAAATAAACCTTGCTGGTGCCGTGTGCATAGCCAACAGGGCTTAAATCCCTTACAGCGTATTTGTATCTGTCTGTTCGGATTGCTCTGCCGCATTGGCTTTCGCTGATCTGCATAAATACACAGTCACGCTTATCATCCGGATTATCAATCTGCTTTGTAAGGTCAATTCCCATATAGCTTTGCGGAATATCAATGCCTGCCATTGAAAGCAGGGTGGGTGGGATATCAATAAGGCTTGAAAGCCGTGCTTCTCTTTTTCCGCCCTCAAAGCCGCCGCCTTTAATGATAAGCGGTGTATGGCTTGCACTTTCGTGACAGCTTCGCTTGTATTCGGGGTTTCTTGTTTTAAAGTGACTGCCGTGATCGCTTGTGTAAATGATAATTGTATCATCATAAATGCCAAGCTCTTTCAGCTTGTCAACAAGTCTGCCGACATTATAATCAAGTCTGTTTATCGCCGAAATGTAATCGGGATACATTTTTTCGTAATCGCCTTTTAAGAATGTTAAATCATCAGGAATCGGGTAATCCTTATAATCATCAATCGTTTCCTTGTAACCCTCATAGCACTTGTGGTCATTCTGATGATGCGGTTCAAGCTGGCTTACAAACATAAAGAAAGGCTTATCCTTATCGCAGTTATCAAGATATTCAAGGGCAAAGTCATTAATGCAGTCTGCGCGGTAGCCTTTGAAATCAATCTGGTTTCCGTCTCCGTCAAAAACATATCCGTCATAGCCGTGTGATGTGAATTCAAGGCAGTCTGCCGCTCTCCAATACTGATATTTGCCCTGTCTGTCCTTCGGAATGGCTGTTTTCTCGCAATGAACACCAATTCCCGGATAACGGTCGGATGCAAGATGCCATTTGCCTATGTAAGCAGTCTGATAACCCGCATTGTTGAAATGCTCTGCAAGCGGTGTTATATCATTCGGCAGAGCAATGCCGTTCCAATAGCATCCAATCTGTGTTGCATAAACACCGGATTGCAGGCAGGCTCTTGCAGGTCCGCAAACAGGCTGGCAGGTAAAATTGTTTTCAAATAAAACGCCCTCAGACGCAAGCTGCATAAGATTCGGCGTAACTGTTTCGTTAACCGTGTCCCATCTTTGCTGGTCTGAAAAATAAAAAATAATGTTCTTCTTTTTCATATGATTACCCCTTTATATAATAGCGTTGCATAAGTTGATTCCTGCAACGCAGGCAACAACTATTGTAAACACTGTTTTGATTGTTTTTTCATTGCTTCGTTTGTTCATCCTTGCGCCAAGAATACCGCCAATCACGGCTGCAACGATAGCAAGAATAAGTGTTATGTAATTGAATTCGGGAATGCTGTTTGTAGCCGCTGTTGTAATCAGCTTTGAAAGCTGGCTGAAGAAAATAACGCCAACGCTGTAAACAGCCGAGTCCTTCGTTGTCATTGAGAAAAACAGAATCAGAAAAGCAACATTCATCGGTCCTCCGCCAACGCCAAGGAAGGAAGAGAGAAAACCAAGCAAAAGTCCAACGCCGATAATGCCTATTGGATTTTTAACCGTAAGGCTCTTTCTGTTTTTCAGATTTATATAGATTACGGAAGCGACAAGCAGGATACAAAGAATTACACCCTGTATTCTTTTCATAGCAACGCTGTTGAATATGGTAAGCAGATAATCAAAAAGGGCAGAGCCTGCTATACCGCCGACAACAGCACCTACGGATAAGGTTATGATTAACTTGAAATCTATTTTCGTTTTTGCTCGGATGTGCTTAATTGTTGAGCTTATGCTCATACTGAAAACTGCACAGCAGGATATAAAATTAACCGTTGCAACCGTATCGTGACCGATTAAGTCAAGTGCAGCCTTAATAATAACTCCGCCGCCGAGACCGACGAATGAACCCATAAAGGTTGCGAAGAAAATAATAATTGAATAAATTAAATCATACATAACGAATCTCCATTATAAAGTGCAGTAAAAATTGCTTTCCCATGCAGGGATATACGGCGAATGCCTGAAATATATTTTATAGTTTTTGTTGTATTCCCATATCTTCATAGGAAGAACAAACATATCTTCGTTTCTGTGGTATGCGCAAACATATAGCTTCGGCGAATACTTTTTGATTGTTTGTTCACAGCCCTCAAGTGCACGAAGCTCTGCACCCTCTATATCCATTTTTAAAAGTGTTATTTTATCATCAATAAGGCTGTCTATATCCGAAACCTGAACGGGGATTCCCTCGGCGGAAAGCTTGGAATTTCTGCCTGCCTTTTTGGAAAAAGTAAGCGTGTCCTTCTTGCTCCACGCTCCAAGGTTGTAAAGGCTTATACCTTGCATACCGTTTGTGTTTCTTTCAAGCTTTTTGAAATTCTTTTCATCCGGCTCAAGGGCATAGATGTGCTTGAACTCTCCGTTTGTATATGCGGTAAATTCACGGATTGTATCGCCGTCATAAGCGCCCATATCAACGATTGTTTCGTTGTTATTAAGCTGTAAAATATCTCTGTAAATGTTGTTTTTGTCTGCTTCTGTACTGCTGTAAAGGTATTTAACTTTACCGCTGATTTTGAAATTGATTATGCTTTCAAATGCGCTTTTGCTTTCTTCATCAGCAAGATGTTCATAAACAAATTCAAATTTTTCTCTGTTTTCTTCAAAAAACTTTCTTGTAAATATTCCGTTTCCTGCAACGGGAACATCCGGTGCAAAAACAGGATGCTCTTTATTCATTTTTTCAATTTTTTCAAGCATATCGGGAAGATGTGTAGCGAAAGCAAGCACGATATTGAAATCATCATACTTTTCGCAGACCTCGCTGTATTTTAATACCTTGTGCCCTAAAAAGGAATGACCTCTTACAAATTCATCGCTTGCAAAAATATCAGCAATTTCTACACCGTATTCCTTTAAAACGCTTATTATTTTTTCAGCGCCGTTTCCCATTCCGTAAATAACAATGGGCTTTTTGCTGCCTGCAAGATATTCCCAAACATCATTTTCGTATATATTAAGCAAAAAAATCACCATAAAACCCTTTAATTTCTAACAGTATATCATAAAATCAACCCCTTTACAAATAATTTTAAAAAGTATATAATATCAAATCAATAAAGAGTAATCTAAAAATATTTTTTGGAGGTTTGTGCCTTTATGGCAGGAAATCTATTAAGACTGTTTAAAAAGAATTCAACCGAAGAGGAAATCAAGCAGCTTGTTGATGAGGATGAAAATGTCGGCGAGCTTGAAGATTCCCAACGGCAGATGATCAATAATATCTTTGAATTTGATGATTTGAATGCCGGAGATATTATGACACACAGAACGGATATTGAAGCAGTAGGCTTGGATGCTTCTCTTGCTGATGTTGCGACGCTTGCAATCAAGGAAGGCGTTTCCCGAATCCCTGTTTTCATTGAAGATCTTGATAATATCGTTGGCATAATCTATGTTAAGGATTTATTGAAATTTATCGGAACGAAAATATCTGCTGATGAAAATTTAAAGGATTATATCCGTGACCCTCTTTTTGTTCCCGAAACAATCGCCTGCGGAAAGCTTTTTGCGAAAATGACGGAAACAAGAATTCAGCTCGCAATCGTTGTTGATGAATACGGCGGAACAGCCGGCCTTGTTACGATGGAAGATATTCTTGAAAGCATTGTCGGCAATATTCAGGATGAATATGATGACGAGGAAGAAGAAATCGAAAAGATTGATGAACATACTTATACATTTGACGGTGCAACAGATATTGATGATGCAAGCGAAATCCTCGGCATAGAAATCCCCGAGGGCGATTATGATACGATTGCAGGCTTTGTTATCAACCAGCTTGGCTATCTTCCGACTGGAGAAGAGGCAGAACCGTCTGCAGTTCAGTTTGAAAACATAAAATTTACTGTACTAAAAATTGAGGACAGAAGAATAGAACTTATTAAGGCAGAGATAAACGAATGACAGAAGAAATCTTACATTTTGATGCAATAGATCAGGCAGTAAGCCTTTTCGGCTCGGGCGATGAAAATATAAAGCTTATTGAAAAAGAGTTCAATGTTTCAATCATTAGTCGCGGAAGTGATTTAAAGGTTGTCGGCGAAATTGAAAATGTTTCATTTGCGGTTAAGGCGCTCAGAAGTCTGCTTATGCTTATTAATAAAGGCGAAACACTTTCTGAGCAGAATGTGCGCTATGCCATATCTTTAGTGCAGGAAGGCAATGAGGATAAGATTCCTGCAATGTCATCAGACAGTATCTGCATTTCTGCTAAAGGCAGACCGATAAAGCCGAAAACGATAGGTCAGAAGAAATACTGCGAAGCAATCGATAATCATACAATTACTTTTGGTATCGGTCCGGCAGGTACAGGTAAAACTTATCTTGCTGTTGCTATGGCTGTAACTGCGTTTCGTGCAAAGGAAGTTACAAAGATTATTTTAACGCGTCCTGCTGTTGAAGCAGGAGAAAAGCTTGGCTTTCTTCCGGGCGATTTGCAGAGCAAGGTTGATCCATATTTAAGACCGCTTTATGATGCGCTCTTTGATATGCTTGGTGCAGAGAACTTTCAAAAGTGCCAGGAAAGAGGCTCAATCGAGGTTGCGCCGCTTGCTTATATGCGCGGAAGAACGCTTGATGACAGCTTCATTATTCTTGATGAAGCGCAGAATACTACGCCTGAACAAATGAAAATGTTTTTAACAAGGCTTGGCTTTAATTCCAAAATGGTTGTTACAGGAGATGTAACGCAGATAGATTTGCCTGACGGTAAAAAATCAGGACTTAAAAAAGTGATTAAAATTCTTAAAAATGTTGATGGTATTGAAGTCTGCAGATTTACGCAAAAGGATGTTGTGCGTCATAAATTAGTGCAGGATATTATAAAAGCTTACGAAAAATACGAAGAGGAGAAGAGATAATGAATTCAGTAAAAGTTGTAATCTCCAATGATCAGAAAAATATTAAAGTGCCGACAGGGATTAGGCTTCTGATCCGCCGTTGCTGCCATGCAGTGCTTGAGCTTGAAAATTTTGACGGCTCAGCTGAAGTATCTGTTCGTTTTGTAAATAATGAGCAGATTCATGAATTAAATAATACATACCGCCATATAGACAGGGAAACGGATGTCCTTTCCTTTCCGCTCGGCGAAAACGGCGAATATGATGTAAACCTTGACACAGGCGCTAAAATGCTTGGCGATATTGTTATTTCTATGGAAAAGGCAGTTGAGCAGGCAAAGCTGTATAATCATCCGCTTCAGCGTGAAATCGGCTTTTTAACTGTTCATTCCATGCTTCATCTTTTGGGCTATGACCACGAAGCAGGCGGAATGGAAGAGGTTAGAATGCGTGAAAAGGAAGAAACTGTATTAACACGCATTGGCTGGAAAAGAGACAACAGCTATTATATGGGAGATGAATAATGACTAAAACCGCTTTTATTGCCATTGTAGGTAAGCCGAATGTCGGCAAATCATCGCTTTTGAATAAAATGCTTGGTGCAAAGGTTGCAATTGTTTCCGCAAAGCCGCAGACTACCCGAACAAAAATTATGGGTGTTTTAACGCTTGATGAAACGCAACTTGTGTTTACGGACACACCGGGCTTTCATAAGCCGCATAATAAGCTTGGCGAATATATGAATAACGCTGTCGGCGACAGTATTGGCGGCACGGATGCGGCGCTTTTTGTTGTTGAGCCAAACGGCGAGCTTGATGAAAAAGAGCTTGAGCTGATAAAGAAATTTAAGCAGGAAAAGCTTTCTGTTATCCTTGCAATCAATAAAATTGATATGGTTAAGGAGAAAAAGGAGCTTCTTACAAGAATTCTTTATTTAACGAAAATGTATGATTTTGAAGCGATTGTTCCGATTTCTGCAACAGAGGGAACAGGCGTGGACGAGCTGATTGATGAAATGAAAAAGCTTTCTATTGAAAGTCCGCATTTCTTCCCGGATGATACATTGACGGATCAGCCTGAACGCGTGCTTGCAGCAGAGATGATCAGAGAAAAAATACTTCGCCTTATGGATAAGGAAATTCCGCACGGCATTGCTGTTTCAATCGAAAAAATGCGTGAGCGTGAGAATAAGGAAATCCTTGATGTTGAGGCAGTTATTTATTGTGAAAGAGAAACCCATAAGGGTATGATAATCGGTAAAAACGGCGCTATGCTTAAGAAAATCTCTACCTTTGCAAGGCAGGATTTAGAGGGCTTTTTTGAAATAAAAGTTAACCTTCATACCTGGGTTAAGGTTAAGGATAACTGGAGAAACAGAGACGGCTTAATCCATAATTTCGGATTGGATTAATATGGCACAAATTATATACACCGCCATAGGATAAACTAAAAGTATCTTAGGTAATGGCGGTGGTTATGTGCTGGATGAGAATTGGCTTAATTTTACGAAAACAGGTAATATTCTGGATTATCTGAAATACAGAGAAAATGAAAATCATTTAAGGGCAGAAAATCATGCAGAGGAAAACGAAGGGTTTAGTAATAAAAGAACAGACTATAGGGGAGAGTGACCGATTAGTTACTCTCCTTACTGCTGATTTCGGGCTTGTTAAAGCCTTTGTCCGCCGTGCCAAACAGCTGAAAAGCAGGCTGAATTCCGCAACAACGCTTTTTGCTTACTGCGATTTCAGCCTTTATAAATCAAAGGATGCATTTGTTGTTGATGATGCTGTTCCGATTGAAGTTTTTTTCAATTTAAGGCAGGATATAGACAGGCTTACCCTTGCGCAGTATTTTGCCCAACTTGCGTATGAGCTGAGTGCAGAAGAACAGCCACAGGAGGAGCTTCTGAGGCTTATACTGAATTCGCTTCATCTGCTTTGCAAAGGCGAAAAAAGCCTTTCGCAGATTAAAGCGGTATTTGAATTTCGTGCATTATGCCTTGGCGGTTATATGCCGTCTGTTCTGGCGTGTGATAACTGCGGTACATATGAAACGCCCTTAATGTATTTTGATACAATGGAGGGTAAAATTTACTGTGAGAACTGCCCGAAAGCAGGGGCAGTTCCCGTTCCGAAAAATGTAATTACGGCAGTCCGTTTTATCTGTTTAACAGAGCCGACAAAAATATTCAGCTTCAGCCTTAGTGCTGAAAATATTACACTGCTTGAAAGCATTGCAGAAAAATATACAGTATCACGCATTCAGCGCAGGCTGAGTGCTCTTGAATTTTACAAAGGATTACAGGGATGAATAAACATTATGAAGCTTTAGAATTGAATAGTGTGCTTGATATGCTTGCAAATGAGGCAACCTGCGAGGATGCAAAGGATCTGGCAAAAAGCCTTAATCCGTCATCCGATATAAAAGAGGTTGAAATGCTTCTTTCTCAAACGGAGGATGCGCTTTCCTTGCTGGCTCGGTTTGGTGCGCCGTCTTTTTCGGGATTATGCAATGTAAATAATCCGCTTCAAAGGGCTGCAGCAGGCGGAGCTTTGAATACGGTTGAGCTTCTAAGAATAGCGGAAACGCTGCGTTCGCTCCGTGCACTTTACGAATGGTACGGACACTGTTCAGGTGTTAAAACAAGCCTCGATTTCTTTTTTGACGGCATAACCGTTAATAAATATCTTGAAACAAAAATATTTACAGTGATTATCAGCGAGGATGAAATCGCTGATAAAGCATCTGAAGAGCTGTATGAAATCAGAAGAAAAATACGCTCTAAATCAAATTCCGTGCGTGAAAAGCTTGATGGTATTATTCACAGCACGCATTATCTTAAATATCTTCAAGAGCCGATTGTAACACAGAGAAACGGCAGATATGTTGTGCCTGTAAAGGCAGAATGCCGCGGAAGCGTTCAGGGCTTGGTGCATGATACATCCTCATCAGGTGCAACAGTATTTATTGAGCCCGTTTCCGTTGTTGAAGCAAATAATGAGATTAAGGTGCTTGAGGGCAGGGAAAGAGAAGAAATTCAAAGAATTCTTTTTGAGCTTTCTGCAGAGGCAGGCACATTTGCTGAAAGTGTAAAGCATTCCTACAACAGTGCTGTTATGCTCAATCTTATTTTTGCAAAGGCGCATCTTGCCTACAGAATGAAGGCATCAAAGCCTATTCTGAATGATGAGGGCATTATTGAATTAAGAAAAGCCCGTCATCCTCTTTTAAATCCGAAAACAGTTGTTCCAACGGATATAAGGCTTGGCGGAGAATATGATACGCTTGTTATAACAGGTCCGAATACGGGCGGTAAAACAGTGTCTATTAAAACAATTGGTTTGCTTACCTTAATGACAATGTGCGGAATGCTGATTCCTGTTGCCGATCAATCCCACATATCCGTGTTCAAAAATGTGCTTGTAGATGTAGGGGATGAGCAGAGTATCCAGCAGAACCTTTCAACCTTTTCATCGCATATGGTCAATATCATAAACATTATGAAATGTGCAGACAGCAGCTCTCTTGTGCTGATTGATGAGCTTGGCGCAGGCACAGACCCCGTTGAGGGTGCGGCCCTTGCAGTTGCAATTATAGAAAATCTGCGTGAAAAAGGCGCAAGAATTGCCGCAACAACGCATTATGCGGAATTAAAATCCTATGCGCTTGAAACAGCAGGTGTAATCAACGGCTGTTGTGAATTTGATGTTGAAACCTTAAAACCTACATACAGGCTTTTAATCGGCGTTCCCGGCAGGTCTAACGCTTTTGCGATATCAGAGCATCTTGGTATGGATAAAAGCGTTGTGGATACCGCAAGGGGAATTGTAGGTTCAGACAATCGTTCCTTTGAAGATGTGCTTGAAAAGCTTGAAAACACAAGAATGGAGCTTGAAATCGAAAAGGAAAAAGCTGAAAAAGCAACAGAAGCTGCAAATAAAATGAGAGCAAGGGCACAGTCTGAAAAGGATAAAATAGATCAGCTTAAAGCCAATGAAATGGAAAAGGTTAAAAGGGAAGCTGAAAAAATTATCAATGCGGCAAAGCGTCAAAGTTCCGATTTCCTTCTCCAGCTTGAAAAGCTGAAAAAAGAAGCCGAAACCGCCAATGTTACGGATATTGCAAGAAAAACACGGCGTGAAATCAAAAACCGTCTTGGAGAAATGGATGATATTGTTAATCCTCGTGAAATTGCAGATAATTGGGATGACGAATATAAGCTTCCCCGTGCAGTTGTTAAGGGCGACAGCGTTATTATAAGAGGTATCGGCGAGGGCGAAGTGCTTGAGGTTGGTAAAGATAAAGTGCTTGTCCAGTCGGGTATGCTCAAAACCCGTGTAAAGATGGGCGATTTAATGCTTACCCAAAAGAAGAAAAAGGCGCCTTTAAAGCATACAGCAAATGTTTACAGAACAAGCTCAAGAGCAGATGCCGATGTGAAAACGGAAATTGATTTAAGAGGGCAGACAGTTGATGAGGCTATCGGGAATTTAATGCTCTTCATAGATAAATGTGTTTTAAATAATATAACGGAAATAAGAATTATTCACGGAAAAGGCACAGGCGCACTCCGCAGTGCTGTTAATGATGAACTCAGATCTCATCCAAATATCCGCGAATACAGACTCGGCGTTTACGGAGAGGGCGAAAACGGCGTAACAATTGCTGCGTTAAAATAATTGTCAGAAAGTGTTGTATTTTGTTGCTTGTTATTGCG
>JAIDLO010000222.1 GCA_029050995.1 Eubacterium sp.
TGATAATATGTTTATAATTTATATCTTTTCAAAAAGGTTATATTATGTTATGATAATATAACTAAGTTGGTGGTGAAATTATGAAAAGAATTATAAATATACTATTATGCTTTTCTTTGATTGCAACGGTGTTTGCCGGCTGCTCAAATTCAAATAATTATTTAAGTGTTGTTTATCCTTTCGGCGGAAATGTTAATAGCTACGATCCTCAGGTTGCATCTACTGCAGACGAATTTCTGATTATTGAAAACACATTTGAGGGCTTGGTTCGATGTGACGACGAGGGAAAAATTACCCCCGGCTGTGCAGAAAGCTGGCAAGTTACGGATGCAGGATTGAAATACACCTTTCATTTATATCGCGGATTAAAATGGCATATATTTGATTCTGTTAAAGAGCGAATGGGCGAGCATTATGATCCGGAGCTTACTGCATTTGACTTTGCCTTTGCTTTAAGGCGGGCAGTAGATCCCGCAACCGAAAGTCCGCTTTATTCAACTGTATCCAACATTTATAATGCCGCAGAGATTAACGCAGGCTGGATAGATAAATCTCAGCTTGGCGTTAAAGCAATAGATAACTATACACTCGAAATTATGCTTTCGAAGCCTGATGAGGGGTTTTTAAGAACCTTATCCACTGCTGTAGCAATGCCCTGCAATGAAGAGTTTTTCAATAAAACAAACGGCAGATACGGACTTGGACTGCAATACATAATGTTTAACGGACAATTCAGAGTTACAAACGAGCTTGATAATTCTTACATATTAAAAAGCAGTTGCGGAGAAAAAGGCGCTTATAAAGGTCCTTCAAAAACAACTGTTTCCAATATAACACTGGAAATCGTTAATGATGATGAAAGCCTTGTTGAAAAGCTCAAGAGCGGCTATTACGATTCCGCTTATATAAGAGGATATGAAGGTGCTGAAATCAACAGCAAAAGCGGCATCAATTTAGTTCCGTACAGCAACACAACATGGGCATTTCTGCTGAATGCAAGAAACGGAATTTTAGCATCAGCCAATGCACGAAAGGCAATCGCACTTGCTTTATCAGAGATTGATTTAGAGAATTTCACATACCTTGTAAAAGCAAAAGGCTTTATCCCCCCTTCCTGCATTCTCGGAAATGAATCCTATACCGAAAAAACAAAAAATATTATACCAAAAAGAAACACAAGCAAGGCAGTTTCGCTTTGGAAAAAAGCTGTTGAGGCAACATCAAATTATGATATTGAATTAACTGTTCTTGCTCCCGAAACAATGGAAAATGAGGCAAAGCTTTTGCTTCAAGGTGTTGAGAGCAGTATCGGCTCAATCTCCAATGCCGACGAGGACAGAAAAATCTCCTTTTCTCTTAAGCTTGAAACAAAGCCCGAAAGTGAAATTAAATCCGCCGTAAACACAGGAAATTATGACATTGCGCTTTATCCTTTAACGGCTACCGCTTCCAGCCCTGTTTCCTTCCTGAAAAGCTTTACAGACAATAATGTTACAGGCTTTAACGAAAGCAAGTTTGAAGCTGCACTGAAAAAGGCACAATCTTCAAACAGTACTTCCGATTGCCTGAATTGCGAAAAGAAGCTTTTGAACACATATTGCTACATTCCTCTGTTTTACGAATCAAGGTATTATGCAACGGCAGAGGGTATAAGCGGCGTTCAGTTTCATCCGGGTTCGGGCAGAGTAAACTTTGTAAATACAATTCAGGAATAAGAACAAATCGTAAAATGATTGACAGAGAGAATAATTTGATTATAATAATTATAGAAAAATATTACTAATTATAAAAGTAAAGGGGAATATTATTATGAATGTACTTATTTATGACAACGAAGAGCAGATTGGTGTTGCAGCAGGCAACTATATGTGCGGACAGGTTCTTCAGAAGCCAAATTCTGTTTTAGGCCTTGCAACAGGCTCTACACCTTTAAAGCCATATGGTCAGATGATAGAGCTTTTCAAAAAAGGTGCTATTGATTTTTCAAAGGTTACAACCTTTAACCTTGATGAATATGTAAACCTTGATGTTGAAGATGTAAATTCATATCATTCTTTTATGCACAAAAATCTTTTTGACCACATCAATATTCCGGAAGAAAGCATAAACTTTCTTAACGGAAATGCAGAGGATTTAGAGCAGGAATGTGCAGACTATGAAAACAGAATCAAGGAAGCCGGCGGTATTGACATTCAGCTTCTCGGCATAGGCTCTAACGGTCACATTGCCTTCAACGAGCCAAGCGACTGCTTCCAGCGCTGGAGCCATGTTGTTGAGCTTAAGGAAAGCACTGTTAAGGACAACAGCCGATTCTTCAAATCCATAGAAGAGGTGCCTACCAAGGCTGTAACTATGGGTATCGGCTCTATTATGCAGGCTAAGAAAATCTTAATCATTGCTCTTGGTAAGAATAAGGCAAAAGCTATAAAGCAGCTTATTAACGGAAATGTTACACCAATGTGCCCTGCTTCCGTTTTACAGTTCCATACGGATGTTACCCTTATGTTGGACAGAGATGCTGCATCATTACTTTAACGAAAGGAATTATAAACCATGACGAAAAAAGAAAAGGAAGAAATGGCAAAACGCAACAAGAATAAAAATATAGCTATCTTTGTTTTAGTTGTTTTATTAATTGCTGTTATTGCATTTTTCCTGTTTAAAGAAGGCGTTATTGATTTCAGCGGAAAAGGAACTACTGCGCCTGACACAACCAATTCTGTTTCCGATACTGTTAATGATTATCCAAATAATGATAACAACAATGTATCAATAGATAATGAAAACGAAACAAAAGAAGACGAAACGGACGAAACCACTTCTGAGGAAGATACGGAAGACAACGGCGAAAGCGAGAAAAAGAACGAAAATGACGGCAAGGTTTATGCTGCTTCACTTCCGCTTACCGATAATGATGCCATTGCTATCTTAAAATCAAGATATGGTTCGGGATACAGAATAAACAGAACAAGTCAAAACGGAGCTAATACAAATTATGCTGTATACAAGGATGAAGACAGATATGCATCAGTAAGTGTAAATCTTTCAACCGGAGAAGCAACCGAGTATATTATTGACACAGGAAAACAAACCAGCTTCAACCTTTTATAATAATTGAAAGGAGATCAAAATGGCAGATAAAGAAAAATTTTATATAACAACCCCTATATATTATCCATCAGGCAATCCGCATATCGGACATTGCTATACAACAGTTGCCTGCGACTCTATCGCAAGATACAAAAGACTGCAGGGCAAAGATGTTATGTTTCTTACAGGAACAGACGAACACGGCTTAAAGATTGAGCAGAAGGCTGCTGAAAAAGGAATTACGCCTAAAGAATATGTTGACGAAATCGTTGAAATATTCAAAAATCTCTGGAGCTATATGAATATCGACTATGACAGATATATCAGAACGACAGATGATTATCACATTGAAACTGTTCAGAAAATATTCAAAGAGCTTTATGACAGAGGCTATATCTATAAAGGAAAGTATACAGGCAAATACTGCACACCTTGCGAGTCCTTCTGGACAGACAGCCAGCTTGTTGACGGCAAATGCCCGGACTGTGGCAGAGATGTTGTTGAAGCATCCGAAGAGGCATATTTCTTTAAAATGGCTCCATTTGCTGAAAGAATTGAAAAGCTTTTAACCGAAACAGATTATCTTCAGCCAAAATCGAGAGCAACCGAGCTTGTTAACAACTTTATTAAGCCCGGACTTGAAGATTTATGCGTTTCAAGAACCTCATTTACCTGGGGTATTCCTGTTACCTTTGATGAAAAACATGTTGTTTATGTTTGGATTGATGCGCTTTCAAACTATATCAGCGCACTCGGCTATCTGAACAATGCATACAGCGATTATGATAAATTCTGGCCTGCAAATGTTCATATGGTTGCGAAAGACATTATGCGTTTCCACGCAATCATCTGGCCTGCAATGCTTATGGCGCTTGAGCTTCCGCTTCCAAAGCATCTTGCAGTTCACGGCTGGATAACCTTTAACGGACAGAAAATGTCTAAATCAATCGGAAATGTTGTTGACCCGTTCGTACTTGGCGAAAGATATGGCTGTGACGCTATCAGATACCATATTTTAAGAGAAATGGCTCTTGGAGCAGACAGCTCATTCTCAAACGAAATTATGATAAACCGTATCAATTCAGACCTTGCAAATGATTTGGGAAATCTTGTTTCAAGAACAGTTGCAATGGTTGAAAAGTATTTCGGCGGAACACTTCCAACAGAAAGAGAAGCAGAGGAAATTGATAATGAGCTTATCAATATGATTATTTCACTTCGTGATAAAACAGATAATTTCATTGATGAAACACAGCTTAACAATGCACTTGCAGAAATCTTTAAGGTTATTTCAAGAGCAAATAAATATATTGATGAAACAACACCTTGGATTTTAGGAAAGGATGAAAGCAAAAAGGCTCGTCTTGCTTCCGTGCTTTATAATCTTCTTGAAGCAATCCGAGTAAGCACTACCCTTCTTTCCTGCTTTATGCCGACAACAATGCCAAAGGTTTGGGAACAGATTGGTGCAGACGAAAGCCTTATTACTTATGAAAACGCAGGAAAAATCGGCGTTCTTCCGCTTGATATAACTGTTAAGAAAGGTCCTGCTCTTTTCCCGAGAATTGATGTTGAAAAAGAAATTGAAGAGCTTAATGCACTGATTCAGAAACAGATCGACGAAGCAGCTGCTAAGGCTGAAGCAAAGCCGGAAATTGAACAGCTTCCCGAAATTCAGTTTGATGATTTTACAAAGGTTGAGCTTCGTGTTGCAAAAATTCTTGAATGTGAGCCTGTTAAAAGAGCGAAAAAGCTTCTTAAACTTCAGGTTGATGACGGAACAGATCAGCCAAGGCAGATTGTTTCGGGTATTTCACAATGGTATAAGCCCGAAGATTTAATTGGAAAATCCGTTATTATCGTTGCAAACCTTAAGCCTGCAAAGCTCTGCGGAGAAATGAGCTACGGTATGCTTCTTGCAGGCGATACAGCAGACGGCGATGTTCAGGTTGCATTTATTGACGGAATCGAACCGGGAACGAAATTAAGATAATGTATACGAATATTTTTGATACACACAGCCATTATGATGATAAACAGTTCAATGCAGACAGAGGCGAGCTGTTGCAATCACTTGAAGAAAAAGGCGTATGCAATATAGTTAGCTGCGGCTGTGATATAGAAACAACTGAATTCAACAAAAAGCTTTCTGACGAACACAGCTTTTTCTATTTTGCCGCTGGCTTTCATCCCGAATGTCTTGAAGGTGCAAATTTATCCGATTTGGAAAAAATCAAGGAATATGCTGCATATGAAAAATGCGTTGCAATCGGCGAAATAGGGCTCGATTACCATTGGATGAGCAGCAGCAAGGAAAAGCAAAAGGATTTCTTTAAAGCGCAGATTGAGATTGCAAAATCGCTTGATATGCCTGTTATCGTGCATGACAGAGAGGCACACGGCGATACGCTTGATCTGTTAAAAGAAACAAAGCCGAAGGGCGTTGTTCACTGCTTTTCAGGCTCTAAAGAAATGGCAAGAGAAATCATAAAGCTTGGCATGTACATAGGCTTAAACGGCGTTGTAACCTTTAAGAATGCAAGAAAAAGTCTTGAGGTTGTTAAGGAAATACCGATTGAACGCCTTGTGCTTGAAACAGACTGCCCTTACCTTGCTCCCGAGCCTGTAAGAGGCAAACGCAACGATTCATCACTGATACCGCATATTGCTGAAAAAATCGCATACGAGCTTGATATGGATGCACAGACATTACTGAATATCACAACAGAAAATGCAAAAAGGCTCTATAATTTATAAACAAAAAAAGCAGTTCATTTGAACTGCTTTTTTTATGTACATATTTTTTATAAATCTTTTTTCTCATAAAGATATTGGATTACATCATTTTTATCTTCATTGGAAATTTTGCGAAACTTTTTCATCATTAAAATCTCAAGGTTTGAAAGATCGCCCAAATCATCCTCAACAACCTTTATTTCAGCCTGGGGCTGGCGAATAATAAAGCTTTTGTTTTTATCCTTTTCGCTGTAGGTTGCCGTAATCTTCTTTTCCCCGCCGGACTTTTTATCTGTTCTGCCCATAAGGTAATCAATTGTAACACCATAGAAATCGGCGATTTTGATATACACATCTTCTTTGGGGAAGCTGCTTGTTTCATATTTTCTGTAATTCTGATAATCAATGCCGATTGCCTCGGCAGCCTGCCTTTGATTCAGCCCTTTTGATTTTCTTAATTCAATAAGCCTTTCCGCAAGTGCTGTTCGCTCTTTTGGTTTATCGTTCATACAAAAAAACACCTCCCCTTTCGTGCTTATTATACAGGATAATCCGATTTTGGTCAAACCGATTATCTCATTCTCGGTGCCGGCGGCGGAATATAATCATCATGGTCATCATAATAATCTCTGCGTCTTTCCCGCCTTGTATCGGCTGTTCTTCCCTGTCCGCTTCTGCCTGCGTTCTGCTGTGCTCTTGCTTGCCTTCTATACTGCTTTTCTTTCCTCTTTTTAATATTATTAATAAGAAGAATAGCATAAATTACTATGCAAAGCACAACTGCCATAAGTGCAATTTTAACGGCAGTTAAAGAGAAGAAGCCTTTAACTGCATTGATAATTGATAAAAATGTAGAAAGCTCAACATCCTCAGCGGCTACAAGATCAACCGTTGCAACCACTTCATCGCCAAAGATAACATTTGCCTTGCAGACTGCATCCCCTTTTTTTACAGGCGCAGGTATTTCCTCAGGCTTATCAACAACCTTAACGATTGCTGCCGATTTATCAAAGCTGGACTTAACAATTACATTCATTTTTTTATCAGCAACAAGCTGAACGGTATCTGCCTTTTTGCCGTTTTTAACTGCAACCTCAGATACAATTTCGTTTTCTTCAAAAAGTGTGCTGAATTTAAGGCTGTTGAACGCCCATTTAAAAAGGGATGCCGCATCAATGAACGAGCATTTTTCATCATAGCCGTCTTTATTATAATCCAGAACAGGTGCGCCCAAAACAATTGCAAGATAATTATATCCATCCTTGCTTGCCTTTGTTATAACGCAATAGCCTGCTTCCGTTGTTGAACCTGTTTTAATACCCTCTGCATACGGATAATAATACGAAAGATAACCCGGCTGCAGCATTAGGTTTGTATGATAATACATCATACCATTATATTCATATTGCTTTGTTGATGAAATCTTAACAAAGGTATCATTTTTAAGTGCATCAAGCGCAATCTTCATCAAATCATTTGCAGTTGTGTATTGGTTTTCATCCGGAAGACCATCCGGATTTGTAAAATTCGTATTTTCACAACCAAGAGAAGCTGCATATTCATTCATCATTACAACAAATTTTTCACGGCTTCCCGCAACATATTCAGCAAGAATCTCCGTTGCATCACAAGCAGAATGAACAAGTGTTAAATAAAGCAGCTGCTCAATACTCAAGGTTTCGCCAACCTTTAATCCGGCAACCTGCGCGCCTGAACCTACAAGCACATCATAAGCCTCCTGCGAAAAGGAGGTTGTAAGCCCGATATCCTGCGTTTTATTCAGCGTTACCATAGCCGTTACAATCTTGGTAAGGGATGCAGGATACATACGCTTGTTTGCATTTTTTTCTGCAACAACCGGAAACGAACTGTCATCCAGATTAACAAGAAGATAAGATTTTGAATAAAGCTTTACATCCGGCTTATATGACGCGCCGAATGCCGTAACAGAAGAAAGCAGAATAATTGCTGCAATTACAACTGATAAAAACACCCTAATTGTTTTGTTCATATACTTGACACCTTTTGAAATAAAATATATTATATATTGTAATTAGATTAATTAACATTCATTAGTTTAACACTTTTGTCGACTGAATAAAAGTATTAATTGTAAATTTTTTAGGTGATTTTGATGATTTATATTACAGGCGATACACACGGAGATATTTCCATATTCAAAAATCCGGCTTTAAAAAAGCTTGGCGAAAAGGATTATCTTATTATCTGCGGAGATTTCGGCTTTTTATGGGATCCGAAAAGCGAGGAAGAAAAGAAAAATCTTGAGATTTTGAAGAGTAAAAAGTACACAATCTGCTTTGTAGATGGCGCACATGAAAATTTTGATATGCTTAATGCCTATACCCCATACAGATGGAAGGGCGGAAATGCACATAAAATCGCAAAAAACATCTTTCATTTAATGCGCGGAGAAATCTTTACCCTTGAAAAAAAGACCTTTTTCGTTATGGGTGGCGGAGAAAGCGAAGACCGCAATATGAGAACCGAGGGCGAATCCTGGTGGAAGGATGAAATGCCAAATGAAGAGGAAATAAAGAATGCGGGCGATAATCTCAGAGATGCCGAATATCATGTTAATTATATTTTAACTTATGAAGCACCAGCTATTGCGAAAGACTTTATGAAGCTTCACACAAACAGCGTTGTTCAGCTTACACCGCTGAACACATATCTGCAGGATTTGATGAAGGATGTGGATTATTTCCATTGGTATTTCGGATCTCTACACACGGATTTACCAATCAGTAAAAAAATGACCGCCGTATTCACCAAATTTCACGAAATAAAATAAAAACTTATAGCAATACAGAAAGCAGCTGAGAAAATCAGCTGTTTTTTTACATAAAAAGAAGCTGTAAAGTGACTATACTTTACAGATTTTTTACCTTTTGTAACTATTCTGTTGCTTGATACTGAACAACTATCAATGGTATAATACGAGTATCGAATATACTAAATATTCGATTTTAAGCATTTAGTGATTTTTTAGGGCAGGATATGTATTATGAAAAAGGTTTTGATTTGTATTTTTTCAATGATTATGATTATGTGTTTATTTTCAGGTTGTTCTAAAGCAGAATATCCTTCATTTGATGCTCCGAAAAAGGGGAATATAAGAGTTGTATCTTATAACTGTGCGGCGCCTTGGGGCAATTTCATTAAAGGAACAGGCTCTTCAACAAGAGTTAAAAAATTCGCTGCATATATGAATTCCGTTAAGCCCGATTCAATCGGGACACAGGAAATGAATCAGGAATGGCTTGATAATCTTGCTTCCCTTTTAAGTGATTATGATTCCTACGGCGTAATTCGCGGCGGCGACGAAAACGAAAAGAAATCAGAAATGAATGCTGTTTTCTGGCTTAAAGAAAAATATACCGCTACAGAAAGAGGAACCTTCTGGCTTTCCGAAACACCGGACGAGGAAAGCAAATTTGAAGGCGCAGGCTGCTACAGAGTTTGCACTTGGATTCTTTTAACAAATAATGAAACCGGCGAACAATATATTCATATGAATACTCATCTTGACAACAAAAGCGAGGATGCGGCAAATTACGGCGCAACAGTAATTGCAGATAAGATTGATGAGCTTCGTTCACTTTACGGTGCAACAATCGTATTATCGGGCGACTTTAATCAGTTTGAGGGTATGTCCGCTTATAATACCATTGCTGATGAGCTTCAGGAAACAAGGCTTGTTGCAAATGATACAGAAACAAAAACAACATATCAGGCTTGGGGCGATGTAAACACAGGCAAACCGATTGATTTTATCTTTACCGATAAAGGACTTGCAGTAGAGCAATACAAGGTGCTTGATGATACATCAAACGGATATGTAAGCGATCACAACGGCATTATGGCAGATTTTTCAATTTCTGAATAAAGAATCATATAAATTAAACCTCGGATTTATCCGAGGTTTTTTTCTTTATTAAATAACCGATGTATAACGATAAGGCAGGCAATATCAAAGAAAGCAGCAAATCGGGAATACAGATAACTGCATTATAATTCACATCAGAAATCAATTTTGTAATCGGTTTCAAATCACCATACATTATATTACCGAGTGTCAAAAGAGATATCGGCGATGGCAGCATATCCGTATCAGTCATATAAATCATATACAACACAGGATAAGCAATAAGTATGTCTCTT
>JAIDLO010000223.1 GCA_029050995.1 Eubacterium sp.
ATATTAAACATCATTTTAGGAAAATATTTCTATTACAATTTAGTATAAACCGTTCATTTTAAATCATTCATCTTTACAGTTTTCGGTGTTTGTAAATCTGTTTATCTTGACTATATGTATAAATAATGGTATGATATGCATATATATAGTTATTAAACTCGGTTATCCCGGAGGATATAGTATGAAAAGCAAAATCACAGGTCAGAAGCTTGCTCCTGCCGTTAAAAAATTATTAAGCCTCTTGCTGGCAATCGCAATACTCTTCAGCATTACAGCAGGGATAGAATTCTCTGCTTCTGCAGAAACAAACCAAGATTATAAATACTTTATTCTTGAAGACGGAACGATTGAAATATTAACTTATTCAGGCTCGGAAAAGAATCTTAGCATTCCGGCAATCATAGATGGATATAAAGTTACAAGTATTGGCTTGGAGGCATTTGAAAATAATGAAAATCTGAATACAATTTATATTCCGGACAGCATAACATCAATTTTTTATAATGCCTTTTCCGGCTGTACTGCGTTAACAGAAATTAATGTTGATCCGAACAACAAATATTTCACATCGGTAAACGGCACATTATATAATAAAAACAAAACAGAATTGGTAAAATATGCCGGAGCAAAAGCCGGCACATCATTTACAATACCAAACAGTGTAACAAAAATAATTTCCTGTGCATTTGATAGTGCTTATAATTTAACAAATATATCAATACCAAATACGATAACAAAAATAGAAGATTCTGCATTTTCAAATTCGGGCTATTATGATAACGAAAACAATTGGCTCAACGGCGTATTGTATTTAGGTAATTATTTGCTTGAGGCAGACGCAGCTGCTGAATTAGGTGCTTACTCTATTAAAAAGGGTACAACTTTAATTGCGGATAATGCATTTGAGTATTGCGATGATTTAACAAGTGTAACTATTCCAAGCAGTGTAATAACTATTGGTGATTATGCGTTTTATGGCTGTAACAGCTTAACAAAAGCGGTAATTCCAAACAGCGTAACAAGCCTTGGAGATTGTACATTCTTCAATTGCGGCAGCTTGGTAAATGTAACCATTCCAAACAGTATAACAAGGCTTGGAAATTATGCGTTTGCTATCTGCACCGAATTAACAAATATAACAATTCCGAGCAATATTAAATCAATAGGAAACGGAACATTTTATGGCTGCGAAAGCTTCAATACAATCACAATACCAAGCAGTATAACAAGTATTGGAGATGAAGCCTTTGCTTCCTGCATCAGATTAACAAGTATAACCATTCCAAGCAGTGTAAAAAGTATTGGAGAATACGCTTTTGCCGCTTGCAGCAAATTGGCAAATGTAACGCTTCCGAACAGTATAAAAACATTGGAATCGGATACCTTTTATGGCTGTGAAGGTATAAAAACGATAACCATTCCAAATAGTGTAACAAGTATCAAGGATAAAGCGTTTTCTTATTGCACCAAATTAGCAAGCATAACCATTCCGGATAGTGTAGCAAGTATTTCGGATTATGCATTTGATGGATGCTTAAATTTAAAAAATATAACAATTACAAATAAGAGTGCAGAAATCGGTAGATCCTCAATTCCGAAATCAGCAACAATACATGGCTATAAAGATTCAACTGCAGAAGCTTATGCAGAAGACAACAACATTAAATTTGTTGATGTAGACAGCGAATGCACTCATTTATGGGATAATGGCAAAGTAACAAAGGCTGCAACCTGTACTGCAAGCGGTGTTAAAACATATACCTGCACAAAGTGTGCCGCAACAAAAACAGAAACAATTTCTGCAACAGGGCATAGCTATGATCAAGGCATAGTAACAAAAAAAGCGACTTGCACGGCAACAGGCGTTAAAACCTTTACCTGCATAAAGTGTAAAGCAACCAAAACAGAAACAATTGTAAAAACTGCGCATACCTACAAAACAACAACGAGCAAAGCAACAATATCAAAGAATGGCAGTATTGTAACAAAGTGTTCTGTATGTGGTACTAAAAAGTCAAGCACAATAATCTATTCAACAAAAACAATAACCCTTTCTCCAACATCATATGTGTATGACGGCAAGGTTAAAAAACCGACTGTAACCGTAAAAGACAGCAAGGGTAAGAAGATTGCCGCAAGTAATTATACTGTTACTTATGCAAGCGGAAGAAAAGCCGTTGGAACTTATAAGGTAACCATTAAATTTAAGGGTAACTATAGCGGAACTGTTACAAAATCCTTTACAATCAAGCCAAAAGCAACAACACTATCAAGCCTAACAGCGAAATCAAAAGGCTTTACAGTAAAGTGGAAAAAGCAGGCAACGCAAACAACAGGCTATCAGATTCAATACTCAACAAGCAGTAAGTTTACAAATGCAAAAACTGTAACTGTAAGTAAGAACAGCACAACATCAAAAGTCGTTTCAAAACTTACTGCAAAGAAAAAGTATTATGTAAGAATCAGAACTTATAAAACTGTTGGCAAAACAAAGATTTATTCTGCATGGAGCAGTTATAAGGCTGTTACAACAAAAAAATAAGAACCTGATTGCAATTGCAATCAGAACTTTGTTATTACTTCGTAATAATAACAATTAAACAAAACCAGCGTAGGGGGCGGATAATATCCGCCCTTTTTATCGTTTATCCGCTTTTATTAAATAAATATTTATAATTTATTGAATATTTTTCCTATATATAGTAAAATCAAATTAATTAATAAATGGAGGTTGCTATGGAAAGCTATTTACTCAGCGGTAAAGAATCGCTTGGAATTGAGCTTGGCTCAACAAGAATAAAAGCAGTTTTGATTGATGAAAACTGCAACCCGATTGCCTCCGGCAGTCATACATGGGAAAATAAATACGAAAACGGATATTGGACCTACAGCCTTGATGATGTCTGGAAAGGTCTGCAGGATGCTTTTGCTGATTTAAATAAGGATACAGCTGAAAAGTTTGGTTCACGAATTAAAAAGCTTTCTTCAATCGGCTTTTCTGCTATGATGCACGGCTATCTTCCGTTTGATGAAAACGGAAATCAGCTTGCAGAGTTCAGAACCTGGAGAAATACAACAACGGCTGATGCATCTGCTGAATTAACAGAATTGTTTGATTTTAATATTCCGCAAAGATGGAGCATTGCGCATCTGTATCAGGCTGTATTAAACAAGGAAGAACATGTAAATGATATTTCTTTTTTAACAACGCTTGCAGGTTATGTTCATTGGAAATTATCGGGCGAAAAGGTGCTTGGTGTCGGCGAGGCATCCGGTATGTTCCCGATAGACAGTGATGTTAATGATTATAATGCAGAAATGCTGGATAAGTTTTCGGCTATAGATGCAGTTAAGCAGTATAAATGGAACATAAAGGATATTTTGCCAAAGGTTCTTCTTGCAGGGGAAAATGCAGGAACGCTTACAAAAGAAGGTGCTCTTCTTCTTGATCCAAGCGGTAATCTTGAAGCAGGCGCTTTGATGTGTCCGCCTGAGGGCGATGCAGGCACGGGAATGGTTGCAACAAACAGCGTTTCTGTTAAAACAGGTAATGTATCAGCAGGCACCTCAATCTTTGCAATGGTTGTTCTTCAAAATCAGCTTTCAAAGGTTTATGAGGAAATAGATATGGTAACTACGCCAACAGGAAAGCCTGTTGCAATGGTGCATTGCAATAACTGCTGTACCGATCTTGATTATTGGGTTTCCTTGTTCTGCGAATTTGCAAAGGCTTCCGGCAGCGAATTAACGAAACCGCAGATTTATGATTTGCTTTATGATAAGGCGCTTGAAGCAGATGCAGACTGCGGCGGCATTATAAATTACAATTATTTTTCGGGCGAGCCTGTTGCGCATCTTCAGGAGGGCAGACCTCTTTTTGCAAGAACGCTGAATTCAACCTTTACTCTTGCAAACTATATGAGCGCGCAGATTTAT
>JAIDLO010000224.1 GCA_029050995.1 Eubacterium sp.
CCCTTAACTGAAAAGCCGTTTTCAACAGCCAGATCAACAACATTATTGACAACTTCAAGATGTACGGATTTTTCCCTTACTACGCCTTTTTTGCCAACCTTTTCTTTTCCTGCTTCAAACTGCGGCTTGATAAGGCAAACTGCCTGGCCGTCCTCAGAAAGAAGCTTATGAAGATTCGGCAAAATATGCTTTAAAGAAATAAAGGAAACATCAACAGAGGAAAACTGAATTTTGTCTTTTACCTCTTCCTCCGTAACATATCTGAAATTGGTTCGTTCCAAATTAACAACACGCTCGTCACAGCGCAATTTCCACGCAAGCTGACCGTATCCGACATCTATGGAATAAACCTTAACGGCACCATTCATCAGCATACAATCGGTAAAACCGCCTGTAGATGCACCGACATCCATACAGATTTTTCCATTCAAATCAATCGGAAATTCCTGCATAGCCTTTTCAAGCTTCAAGCCGCCGCGACTGACATATTTTAATGTATTACCACGCACTTCAAGTACATCATCTTCTTTAATTTCTGTTCCTGCTTTATCAACCTTTTGGTTGTTTACATATACCTGACCTGCCATAATAATCGCCTTGGCTTTTTCACGGCTTGGGGCATATCCCTGTTCAAAAACAGCAACATCAAGTCTTATTTTTTTAGACATTTGAAACCTCTTTAACTATTGAAATAACAGAGTTTTTATCAAGCTTATAGGTTTTCAGCTGGCTTTCAACAGAAGCCTGCTTAACAAAATCATCATTTACACAAATATGATGATACTTACAGCCAACACCATTTTCTTCTAGCATTGCCGCTAATGCTTCGCCAACACTGCCCGATTTGATACTTTCTTCAAAGAAGAAAACATTTTTATCATTATCTATAAGCTGAATAACACCGCTATCTATAGGTTTAATCTTATTGAGTTTAATTATAAAAGTATCCTCAAGCTCTTGATAAGCTGAATAGCATTCTGAAAATTCAACACCATATGTAATTATGCAGTTTTTAGATGCAGAATCTCCGAATACAGAAAAGTCTGCATGATCATAATGATAATCCTCGGGAAGCGTTTTTTCTTTTCCTCTCGGATAGCGGATTGCAGCCGCACCCTCATCCTGATAAACAGCCTGATTGAACATTTCTGAAAGCTCTGCATAACTGCTTGGAGAATAAACTGTTAAATACGGAACTGTATTTAAATATGAAACATCAAAAATACCCTGGTGGGATTCGCCGTCTTCCCCTACAAAGCCTGCTCTATCTATTCCGAAAATGACTTTAAGCTTCTGCATAGCAACATCGTGAATAAGCTGGTCATAAGACCTTTGCAGAAATGTTGAATACACAGCAAAAACGGGAATCAATCCATTTTTTGCAAGACCGCTTGAAAAGGTTACAGCATGCTGTTCGGCAATTCCAACATCAAAAAATCTTTTCGGGAACTTATTTGCAAATTCTGCAAGCCCTGTTCCCTCTGCCATTGCGGCTGTAACAGCACAAATTCTTCCGTCCTTTTCAGCAAGAGAACATATTGTTTCGCCAAAGGCTGCAGAAAAATTCTTTCCGCCTGCATTGCTTTCTCCTGTTGCAACATTGAATTTGCCGATACCATGAAATTGGGTAGGATTTTTTTCAGCAGGATTATAGCCCTTGCCCTTTTTTGTATTCACATGAATAAGAACAGAATGATTATGCTCTTTTGCAGCATTTAAAACAGAAACAAGGCTTTCTATATCGTGGCCGTCTATTAAGCCATAATACTGTCTCTTATACCCCTCTGCCGCTTCCGACGCTCTTACGCGTGTAGCTCTCGGGGGTCGCCG
>JAIDLO010000225.1 GCA_029050995.1 Eubacterium sp.
CATACGGCGTTATCGCAAATATGCTTTATAAAAAGAAAATCAAGGGAAAAACCGCTCCTGCTGAAAATGTTAAAAAGCTTATTGATTTTGCTGATTTCCTTAAAGAGGGCGAGGCATATATCAAGGAGCAGGGCGTTCCCGAAACAGCAACAGATTCTCTTGCAACTGCTGCAATTATGATGACAGGCGGTACAACCGGTAATCCAAAGGGTGTTATGCTTACATCAGAGGCAATCAACAATCTTTCTTATCAGCTTGTTGATGTTGTTGAGCAGGTTATGGAAATGAAGGTTGATCAGGATAATGACGGTATGCTTTGTGCACTTCCTGTTTTCCACGGCTTCGGCTTTGCACTTTGCATGAATGTTTCCATGTGTGTTGGTATGGCGCAGGCATTGTTCCCAACCTTTGATGCAAAAATGTGTTCTGATGCAATTAAAAAATATCATCTTAATTATATCTTCGGTGTGCCGGATTTCTTTGAAAAGGTTTACAAGGCAGGCTATCTTAAAGGCATTGATATGAGCACAATGAAGCTTATCGGCTCGGGCGGAGATGTTGTTCCTTATTCTCTTACAGAGAAAATGGATAGACTCCTTAAAGAAAACGGCGCAAAGGTTCATTTTGTTTCGGGCTATGGCTTAACAGAATGTGTTACTGTTTGCACATTTACCGATCCGCGCAGAGAAGCTCCGCAGGGCTGTATCGGTGTTCCTTGCTACAATATTGAAGCTATGACCGTTAAACCGGGTACAACTGAAAAATGCGAGGGCGAGGACGGCGAGCTTTGCATTTATTCTCCAACACTTATGGAGGGCTATTGGAATGATCCTGAAGAAACTGCAAAGGTTCTTGTTGAGCATGAGGACGGCAGAGTTTGGCTTCATACAGGCGATATGTGCTTCATTGATGAACGCGGAGATATTTATTATCGTCAGCGTCTTAAAAGAGTTTATAAGATCAGCGGTTACCTTGTTTATCCGTCCTTTATTGAAGAAACCTATCGTGCAATGGCAGAAATTTATGATTGCTGCGTAATCGGCGTAGGCGAAGAGGGCAAAACAACACTCAAGCTTTTCGTTGTTAAGAACAAGAAATTCCAGAGTGATGATGAAGCTGAGCTTATAGAAAAAATCAAGCAGTTCGGCGAACAAAATCTTTCAAAATGGTCTGTTCCGAAAGAGGTTGTGTTCATTGATGCGCTCCCGAGAACAAAGGTTGGCAAGGTTGACTTTAAAGTTCTTAAATAATTCAACATATTTTTACAGGGCAGATTTATCTGCCCTGTTTTTTTACAACAAATGTTATTATATGTGAATTGAAATTTCTTTTATATAGTGATAAAATGATTTTAGCAAAATTCTAAAGGTGATGAATGATTATGAAAAAGATAATTTCATTGATGCTTGCAATTGCTATGCTTTTTACGATTAATGCAGAGCTTATAAGCGTATTTGCAGCAGAATCTGTTTCAAATAATTTTGAAGATAACAATATTGAAATTAATGAAGATACGGAAGCTTTTGACGATTTTACAGAAAAGGTTTTAGATTTAATAGATAAATATCCGGCTGAAAATGCTTATTCAAAAATCGTTGTTGATGTTCGGGTAAACACCATTCAGAAGGATGCGGAAGAGCCTGTATCTCTTTCGGAATATGATATTGATTATTCAAATGTAGATATTCCTGTTCCTGTTCTTCCTGCTGTTGCTGTGCTTGAACAAATGGGCGCAGATGCTGAAATCAATGAGAAAACAGGAGAAGTTGTTGCTGATTTCGGAGATAATACGGAGCATTATTCCTTTGCTGATGATATTGCTCCTGCTGGTGAAGTTATAGATTCAAAAATAGATAATGGTGTTCAGGAAATTATTACTACTGAGGGAATCGTTGAAAAGCCTGTTGGCTTTATAACTGAAGAACAAGCTGGGGATATGCTGAATCTTGAAACCGAATACAGCAATGGTAAATTTATTGTATCAAATCCATATCAGGCTAAGCGACTTTGTGTAACAATGAAAAAAGGGGAGTTACTTTCCAATACATATTCTGCCGTTAAAGCGATTGACGACGGAGCAGGTTTCTATGTTCTTCAGTATGATACAGAAGAGGCAGCAAAATCTGCATATACAGCACTTTCAAAGAACAGCAAGGTTTCTTCAGTAACCTGTGATGAAATTGTATCTTTATCAGCAATTTCAAGCAGAGAAGGTGCAGAATTAATCCAGAGTGACAGATATAAAAAGTATTTAACTGATAATTCTAAAAATACACCTATTACTGTTGCAGTTGTTGATTCAGGTGTTGATTCAACACATCCGTTTTTGAAAGACAGAATGCTTGCAGGAAAAAACTTTTCTAACAGCGGCAATAAAGATGTGAATGGACACGGAACACATGTTGCAGGCATTATCGCTGATAACACACCGTCAAATGTAAAAATTCTTCCCGTAAAAGTAATGGAAGACGATGGAAGAGGGTATACTTTAGCAATTGCTATGGGTATCAGATACGCTGTTCGACAGGGCGCAGATGTTATAAATATGAGCCTTGGCGGAATATGCTATGATGAATGTGAAATGGAAATTGCGGTAAAAGAAGCAATTAAAAGCGGAGTAACAGTTTGCGTTGCATCCGGTAATGAAACCTATTATACAGATAATTTCTGCCCGGCAAAAATTACCGATTGCGTTACTGTTGCTGCAGCTGAGAATGATGGCAGTGCAATCGCATACTTTTCAAATTTTGGCTCAGCAGTTGATGTTACAGCACCGGGTGTTGATATACTCAGCTGCGCGCCCGGCGGCGGTTATGTCCGAATGGGCGGAACAAGTATGGCATGTCCGTTTGCCGCTGCTTCGGCTGCGATGATTCTTACAGATAATCCGTCATTAGAACCGAAACAGGTAGAAAACAAGCTGAAATCTTTTTGCACAGATATGCTTACAAAAGGAAATGATATCCATTCGGGCGCAGGGCTTCTGAATTTTGGCTTGCTTCTGGGGGATAATGGCATAATTCCAAGTGGTCTTAGACTAAAAAAAGAAAACTACAATGTTGAATTCTGCTCAAACAATCTACCTTTCAGGTGTGATACAAGTGTTTATTTAGATAAAAATATCTGCACAGACAGAACATTCACAATAGCAAACAGTAACCCTGAGGTTGCTGAATATGACGGTAGATTCGTTACACCAAAGAAGAGCGGTAAAACGGAAATAACTATTTCGCTTCCAAACAAAAGTTCAGTCAAGCTGACAATTAATCTTACAAAAACTGATATATGGACAGACTATGCTGCTAAGAGCTATGCAGGCGGAAACGGTACTGCAAAATCGCCTTATCTTATATCCAATGCTGCTCAGCTTGCAAAATTTGCTTATGATATCAGAACAGATTTTGATGCAAGTGAAAAATGCTATAAGCTTACAAAAGATATTGATTTAGCAGGGAAAAAATGGATAAGTGCAACTTTTATTGATCCGGATACACTTGGTCAAGTTATAGTAAGCTGGGATAATGACCATTTCAGAGGTACATTTGACGGAAACAACCATATTATAAGAAATATGGATGTTTTAGATACAAGTGCTCTTTTCAGTTGGGACAGACCTGAATTTATCAAAAATATTTGGTATCCGGATAATAGTGGGTTTTTCGAAACTATTGAGGGCGGAACAGTAAAAAATCTTGGTCTTGTTGATGCAAATTGTCCGTCTAATACCGGCGGTATATTGGCATCAACCATTATGCAGGATAGCAGAATCAGTAATTGCTTTACAACCGGATTTAGTGCATCAAGTGGCTTTGTTGGCAGTATTCAAAATTATGATATCGTTATTGAGAATTGCTTTTCATCAGCAACTGTACTTAAACATGGTTTTGCCAATCACATATATTCTTCTAAATATGACGATGAAGTTACACTTTATAATTGCTTTTTCTCAGGTACTGTTTTAGGCAGCGATGATAGTATGAATAGCTCCGGTTTTTCTAATTTAATTGAAAGCAATGCAGGTTGCAATCATACAAAAATTTATAATTGCTTTTCGGCAAGTAACGGATCAATAAAAACGAATTTTGCAAATATAAATGCGTATTCTAAAATCTTAGGCTGCCATTATTACGGAAAAGAGAATAACATAGTTAATACAAAGCAAACTGTAACAGACATTAAGCAACAACAGCTTGAATTTTTCAAAACCCAATCTTCCTATACAAATTCAGCAAATTGGAACAATGCTTCATCATGGGATTTTGATAACACATGGGCAATTGATTCAAAAACGAATAATGGTTTCCCATATTTGAAGAATATGCCGTTTGAATGCAAAGAAGTTTTCATCAATACAAACACTTGGCTTGATCGTGCTGCAAAAAGCTATGACGGCGGAAACGGAACAGAAAGCTCTCCGTTTCTCATTTCAAATGCTGAGCAGCTTGCAAAAATTGCATATGATTATCGCTACGGCGGTGGAGAGAATGTTTATTTCAAGCTTACCAAGGATATTGATTTAAAAGGAAAAAATTGGTATCCCATCGGTGGCGGCGATAATATAAACTCACTTTGTTTCGGTGAAAATCATATCAAAAAGAAAGTCTTTTTAGGTAATATAGACGGAAACGGCAAAACGATTTCGAATATGAATGTCTCCTCAAGCGGAGATTATATGGGCTTTGTTTCTATCTTTGGAATAGGAACAATTAAAAATTTAAGCTTTACAAATGCCAATGTAAACGGAAGAGAAAATGTCGGAATCATTTGCGGAGAAAACAGGGTAGAGGGAAAAATTGTTTCCTGTAGTGTTGATGGTAATGTCAACGGTTCAGACTATATTGGCAGCATTTGCGGTCAAAATAATTCCCTGGCGCAGATTTCAGGCTGCAGCACTAACGATTCCAATGTAGCTTCTGATGTATCAACCTATAGTTATATCGGAGGTCTTTGCGGATATAATTCCGGAATAATCAACAGAAGCTCTGTAACAAATTGCCAAGTTACAAATCTTTGTGAACCCGAACGAATATATTTTGTTCATCGCAATGATGGTGCTATTGAAAATTGCTTTTCTGTTGATTTAATGATTCCGGAAATTTCTCGAGTGTATAACAGCTATCAGATATTTGATAATACTGTAACTGTTTATAATGAAAAATGCGCTGATAAAATATACAATATTTCTGAGCTTGCAAATTCAAAAATATATGATGGATTTGATTTCAGTAATGTATGGACTATGAATAGTAATGGTCCTGAACTCAGAACAGTTACTGAAATAGATAAAGAGGAAGAATTGCCTACAGTTTATTGGAAAGAGGCTAATTCTTATGCAGGCGGAAAAGGCACAAAGTCCAACCCATATCTTATTGCTACCGCTGAACAGCTTGTTAAAGCGGTTAAAAGCATGATGAGTGGCATATATTACAGGCTAATAAGGGATATTGATCTTGAAGGAAAGCTTTGGCCAACAGAAGTTGATAGTTCCGGATATTATTTAGTTACCTGTTATTTTGACGGCAACAATAAAACGATTTCCAATCTGACCATGAAAAATGGCTCCGGTCTTTTTGAGCGACATCTTGATAATGGTTATATAAAAAATTTAAACTTAATAAACATTAAAGGAAGCAGCTCTGCCGGATTAGTTCCGTGGATATCAGATTCAGTAATTTCAAACTGTACTATTACGGGTTCACTTAAAGCCGCAATATGCTATAGTTCCGGTGTGTTTATGTCTAAAAATATTGCCGCATTAAGTGAAATGTCAAAAGGCAGTAGTGTATCTATACAGAATTGTATGATTGATATGGATATAAAAGGATATCGTCAAGTCGGCAGTACAATTTCCTATATGGATTCCAACTCACTTAATATAAACAATTGTGGTATTCAAGGCACTATCTTTGGAATGAGTGAAGATGTTTTTGGAATCCATTCAGAGCCGGATTATAACATTAAAAACACTTATGTAAGTGTTCTTACGAAAAGCTATGTTAAAGGTAAGGAAACCCTATATAATAGTGATTTATGTGAAGGTAACGGAATTCCGCTTACAACTGAGCAAATGAAATCAAAATCAAGCTATAAAAACTTTGATTTTGAGAATGTTTGGGATATTAATCCGAATATCAATAATGGTTTTCCGTATATAAGGCAGACTGAAAATAAAAAAATAAATTATGTTCTCAATGGCGGAACAAATGCTGCTTATGCTGAAACTGATTATATTCCGGGAAATGTTGTTACTTTGCCGAAACCAACAAGGTCCGGTTATACCTTTGAGGGTTGGTATAAAACTGCCGACTTTTCAGGCAATCCAGTTACTCAGATATCTGCTTCAGAAAAAAATGATATCACGCTTTATGCAAAATGGAATTGTACACATTCGTGGGACAAAGGGGCTGTAACTAAGCCTGCAACCTGTACAGCAACAGGTATTAAAACATATACTTGTATAAGGTGTAAAGCAACAAAAACAGAAACAATTTCTGCAACAGGACATAGCTATGATAACGGCAAGGTAACAAAAAAAGCAACCTGTAAGGTAACAGGTGTTAAGACATTTACCTGCACAGTATGCGGAGAAACGAAAATAGAAACGATTGCAAAAACTGCACATACATACAAAACAACTACCACGAAAGCTACAACAAAGAAAAACGGAAATGTTGTAAAGAAATGTTCAGTTTGCGGAGCATCAACAAAAACTACAATCTATTATCCGAAAACAATCACACTTTCAACAACAAGCTACACCTACAACGGCAAAGTGAAAAAGCCGAGCGTTACAGTTAAAGACAGTAAGGGCAACAAAATTGCTGCAAGCAATTATACAGTTACCTATGCAAGCGGTAGAAAGAATGTTGGCAAATATACTGTAACGATTAAGTTCAAGGGTAACTATAGCGGAACAGTAAAGAAAACCTTTACAATCAAGCCGAAGGCAACAACGCTTTCAAGTGTAACGGCAAAATCTAAGGGCTTTACTGCAAAATGGAAAAAATTGACAACGCAGACAACGGGTTATCAGATTCAGTATTCAACAAGCAGTAAATTCTCAAGTGCGAAAACTGTAACTGTTTCAAAGAACAAAACAACATCAAAATCAGTTTCCAAACTGAAAGCTAAGAAAAAGTATTATGTAAGAATTCGTACTTATAAAACTGTAAAGGTAAACGGCAAATCAACAAAGATTTATTCTGCTTGGAGTAAAGCAAAGAGCGTAAAAACCAAATAATCGTAGGGGCGGCTATTAGCCGCCCGTTTTTTTATATTCCCGGAATAGCCATAAACTGAATAAATAAATTTATTTTTTTAAAAAACAGACCGTTTATGCATAAAC
>JAIDLO010000226.1 GCA_029050995.1 Eubacterium sp.
CCATTGGAAAACACCGGCAGAGGGTAAGTATATATCTTATGGCGAATTTACGGCATACAGTATAGGCGGTATCGGTGTAAATACAATAAATTCACTTTTCGGCTATGTTGCAATTTCGCCAACCTGTTTGCTGGTTGGCTCGGCATATGGAATTAAGCCAACGCATCTGGCTTATATGAATTTCATAATGGGTATTTTAAGCTTAATTAAAACGCCTTTTATCAGTATGCTGATTGATAATACAAATACCAAGTATGGAAAATTCCGTCCGTATCTTTTGTATACAGGACTTCCGACTGCAATTCTGCTTTGCAGTATGGCGTTTATTCCGAATGATATAAATTATTGGGTAAAGGCTTCGCTGATTGGCGTTGTTTATGCCTTGTTAATGATTTTTCAATCCTTGTATGCACAGGCGTTTACAAGTCTTGCACAGGTGCTTACGCCGAATGGAGAGGAGCGAACAACGCTTTTATCTGTAAGTATGTTTATTTACAGCTTAGGTCCGTCCATTATCAATCTCATTCTTCCTGTTCTTGCAGGATTAACATGGGGAATGACGAATTTCCAAACCTATCGTGTGTTTTTCCCTGTATTTTCCGCAATCGGTGTGCTGTTAAGCTTAATTACATTTAAGGGAACAGAGGAAAAAATTGTTGTCCCGAAAAACTATGTAGCAAAGGTTAAATTCAGTGAGGGTATAAAGCAGGTTGCAAAAAATAAGTATTTCTGGCTTTTGACCTTTTATAATGTTTTAAGCGGTTTAAAATTTGGAATCGGCGCAATTCTTACATGGTATTGTGTTTATCAGATTCAGAACGAGAGTATGCTCGGCGTTATGAATACGGTTCTCGGCACAGCATCCGTTCCGCTTATGCTGCTTGCACCTGTTCTCGCTAAAAAGATTGGAAAAAGAAATATTCTTGTTTCTACAAATCTGATCCGTGCAGGCTTTGCAGCAATCATGCTCTTTACAATGGATAATACCATTATCTTCTTTGTATGTCTTTATCTTGCAACGCTTATGCTTGGCGGAGATGCCGTTGTAACCTCTTCACTTCAGGCAGAAATATTTGATTATCAGCAGTGGAAAACAGGCACTCGCCTTGAGGGCTTTATAACGCAGTTCAGCGGAATGATTGCAACAGGTGCAAGTATGTTTACAAGCCTTATTCTGCCTTATTTCTATGAGCATTATGGACTGAAGAACGATTATACAGTGCTTTATAATGAAGATGTAAGAACACCTATTTTCAATGTTTTAATTATTACAACAATTATCAGCTGTGTGCTTTCCGTTATTCCGATGTTCTTCTATAATCTTAAAGAAAAGGATCATAAGAAAATCATTGAGGCATTAAAGGAAAGAGCTGAAGCAGAGGAAATTATTGATGAGTAATAAGCTTTATACTTTATATGCAAATTTAATGAAACCGCAAAGCTTTGCCTCTTGGGCAAAACCGAAGGCAGAGGATTTAAATATTCCAAGAAAAAGAAATCTGAATGAAGCAAACGAGGTTGTCTGGAATATAGGCGAGGAAAAGGAAAGCTGTGCAGATCATATTGAAATGGCTGGCTTTTATGCTTCAGCAATTATAAGCTATGGCAAGGACAAAAATGGCAGATTAAAGCTGATGAAGCATCTTGTTGTGCCAACGCTTCGTACACAGCCGAATGTTACGCAATCCTCGTTCTGCTATAATTTTAATTCGCCGCCTATTGCTGTAAAAATAAATCAGAAAAAGGCTATTGAATATCCAAAGGAAATATCCATAAAAGGTAATCTTAAAATCAATTCATCAACGGATTCTGATGTTTGCATTATCCGTGAATTCCTGCCCGCTGTTCATCAGCCTGCTCTCATTGAAATCATCAATGTCTGCAACAACGGCAGTTCTGATTGTACGGTTGAAATCAGTTCAAAGCCGTTTTCTAAAAAACTGAACGCATATTTTTGTGTTGACGGAGCAATAACTGCAAAATGTGTTTCTTCCTTTGGGGATGTATTTAACGCATCATTAAAAGAAAACTGTAGGGTTACTTTGAAAAGTAAGGACAGAATAAAGCTGTATGCTGTCTATTATGCTTATCAGAAAAAGGATTTAGCTGATTTTTCAATTGTAAAAGAAATTGAGGAACGAAGAAATTTTGTTGATGAAATGTTTACTTCGCTTCGTCTTGAAACGCCGATTAATGAGCTGAATGCTCAATTTGCGCATTGTGTTTTAAGAGGCAGTGAAAGTATTTTTAAAACAAAAAACGGCTTAATGCATGCTCCGGGCGGCGGTAATTATTATGCCGCTCTGTGGACGAATGACCAATGTGAATATGCAAATCCGTTCTTTCCGTTTTCGGGCTATGCAGCAGGCATAGAACAGAGTATAAATTGCTATTCGCTTTATGAAAGCTATATGGATAAATCGGATAAGCCGATGCAGGATAAAAGAGCGCTTGTAACAAGCATTATTTCAGAGGGCATAGATTTTTGGAATGGTGCAGGCGATAGAGGCGACGGAGAAATGTATGCCTACGGTATTTCAAGATTTCTTCTTGAAATGAGTGATGAAAAACTCATTCACCGCTTTTGGGATAATCTTGTCTGGTGCCTTGATTTTGCACTATCAAGAAAAACAAAGGGTATTATCGCAAGTGATTCGGATGAACTTGAAAACAGATTTCCGTCAGGCAATGCAAATCTTTTTACATCCTGCATTACATATGATGCGCTGGGCAATGCAGCAATTTTGGCTGATGTTGTTGGCGATGATATTCATAAATTGCAATGGTTGAAAGAACAGGCAGAGCTTAAAGAAAATATAGAAAAATATTTTGGCAGAAGCGTTGAGGGTTTTGAAACATACCGCTATTATGACGGCAATGAAAACCTTCGTTCGTGGATCTGTATGCCGCTTACTGTTGAAATTTTTGACAGAGCAGAGGATACTGTTCGTGCATTGTTTTCATCCAAACTCTATTATGACGGAATGATGCGTTCAAGCTCTGATCATAATACAACATGGGATAGATCGCTTCTTTTTGCACTTCGCGGAACTTTCCTTGCCGGAATGGCAGAAAAGGGAATAGAGGAAACGGTAAATTATTGTAAAAACAGGCTGCTTGGTTCTCATGCGCCATATCCGTATGAAGCGTATCCGGAGGGAAACAGAGCGCATCTTGCTGCTGAAAGTCTGCTGTTTGCAAGGGTTGTAACGGAAGGTCTTTTAGGGCTTCGTGCAGTCGGTATGCAAAAGCTTAGAATAAAACCACAGCTTACAAAGGAATGCCCTGAAATTTTACTTAGCGGAATTAAGCTGTTTTCCAAAAGCTTTAATGTTAAAGCAAATGAAAATGGCATTTCTGTTGAATATGATAATAATACTTATCATACTAAAAATCTTTCAGCTGTGTTTGATTTTAATAC
>JAIDLO010000227.1 GCA_029050995.1 Eubacterium sp.
CCCTTTAACATACTTTTCCATAGAATTACCCCTTAAAATTCTGTATGGTTTTGTTTATATTCGGTTTCTTTTATTATAAAATATTTGATGATTTTTTTCAACATTTATATAATTTTGTTTAAAAAGTGTTGTTTGTGCAAATTCTATAATGGGGTGTATATTATGAAATCTATATGGAGCGAAAGTGTTTCTTTAAAAAAGCACAATGCATTAGACGGCGATATCAGCACAAATACTGTTGTGATCGGCGGCGGAATAGCCGGTCTGTTAATTGCTTACAGATTAAAAGAAAAGGGTATTCCGGCGGTTGTTGTTGAGGCAAAAACGATTTGCAGCGGTCAAACAAAAAATACAACAGCTAAAATAACAAGCCAGCACGGGGCTATATATAGTAAGATTTTATTACATTACGGCGTAGAAGCCGTAAAAGAGTATGCATACGAAAATGAAAAGGCGATAGCAGATTATGAAAATCTGATTCAAAAGAAGAATATTGCCTGCAATTTTGAATGGAAAAATGCAGTTTTGTATTCTCTTGAAGATGAAAAGCTGATTGAAAAGGAATATCGTGCTGCAAAAAAAGCGGGTATTAAATGCTATATTACAAATAAAACAGAACTGCCCTTTTCTGTTAAATCAGCACTTGTATTTAAAAATCAGGCGCAGTTTAATCCGCTTGAATTTTTATCAGTCATATCTGAAGACCTTGAAATTTATGAAAACACAAAGGTGTTAAGCGTTGAAAATCATGTTGTTTTAACGGATAAGGGAAATATAAATGCAGAAAATATTGTTTTTGCCTGCCATTTTCCGTTCGTAAACTTTCCGGGGCTTTATTTTCTCAGATTAAATCAGGAAAGAAGCTATGCTGTTTCATCAAAATGGAACGGAAAACTGAATGGAATGTATATTGATGCTGTAAAGGGATTTTCCTTTCGTGCCTATGAGGATAATATTATTATCGGTGCAGGCACGCACAGAACAGGAAAAGCAGAAAAAGGCAATCCGTTTGCGCTTATAGAAAAGAAAGGCAAAATGATGTTCCCCGATTTCAAAGCGGAATACTGCTGGTCTGCACAGGATTGTGTTCCGTTAGACGACATTCCATATATCGGCAGGTTCATAAAGGGAAATCCGAATGTTTTTGTTGCAACAGGCTTTAATAAATGGGGAATGACAAGCGCAATGGTAAGTGCAAACAGGATTTCGGATATGATCTGCGGTGTAAAAAATGATAAAGACAGCATTTTTTCTCCCTCCCGTTTCAGCATTTTTGCTGCATCAAAAAACATTTGTAAAAACACAGCCGAAACAGTTGCAGGCTTCAGCGGCTATTTTGGAAAAACAAGCCTTAAAGCAAAGGATATAAAATGTGATACTGCAGGAATCATCAATTATAAAGGAAAAATATGCGGCGTATATAGGTGTAAAGCTGGAGAACTTTACATCGTTTCTTTAAGATGCCCGCATTTAAAATGCATTATGAATTGGAATGATACAACAAAAACTTGGGATTGCCCCTGCCATGGCTCAAGATATGATTATAAAGGTAACCTTCTGGATAACCCTGCACAGGAAAATTCTATTCTTATAGCCAAAATCTGATGTTGTTAAATTTAGAAAAAAATAATATAATTATAAAAAAAGTTGTTTAAGGTGTTTTAATGAAAAAATTTCTTGCTGTATTATTTGCTTTAGGCATTGTGTGTTTAATATATGCTGTCTATGATTACGGTTTGATCGATATGGATTTGTTTGTTTCAAACACAACTGTTATCCATGAAACTGTTGAAATCGAAACGCCTGACGGTGTTAAAACCTTTGATGAAATTTCTAAAAAATATGAGGATGCCATAAAGAAAATTGAAACGGGCTATCAGAATCAATTTGATAATATAAGGCTTAAATCCTGCAGAATAACTGTTGATGAGCTTGAGGAAATTGTAAAGTATTTAAAAACGAATTGTTTTTATTATTATGTTGACAGTAATTATACTTATTTTTCAGACGGGCAGTATATTACTTCAATCAATCCAAGATATACAATGAGCGCTGAGGAAATAAAAGAAACCGATCGTTTCATTCATTCTATGATAGATGACATTGCAAAACAGGCATCTTCGTATAAAACGGATATTGAAAAGCTGATTTTTATTCATAATTATCTTGTTGAGAATCTTGAATACGGCAATGATGATTCTTCGGAAAATAATATTTACGGCGCATTGGTGCTGAAAAAAACAAAGTGTGTAGGTTATTCCGAAGCGTTTCGTTATATCGCTGAAAAAGCAGGCATTAAAACTTATATTGTTTCCAGCAGCAAGCTTGCGCATGCCTGGAATATGGTGCTTATAAACGGCAATTATTTCTTTGTTGACTGCACCTGGGATGATCCTATTCTGGATAAAGTAAATCTGTCAAATGATCCGCTTTCGGGATATGGCTGCTATAAGTATTTTCTGTGTTCTGAAGCAAATTATATGAAAAATGAGCATAAGGCAACTGACTGGACTGTTAACGGCGAAAACATTAAGGGCATTGCCGTGACCACTGCTTATGATAATTTTTTGTGGCGAGATTACGGCTCTCTTATGCGGTATTCAAAGGGAAGCTGGTATCACGATTACGGATACAGCGGAGAGAATATTACGAATTCAAATGATGTTAAATTTTCAATAGATAAAATTACTTTTTCCGGTAATACAAAATATGAGCAGGAAACTGTAAGAACAATAAGAACATGCTGGAAAATGGGCATGGAATTCTATGATGCTTTTGAATCAACGCTTCAGTGTATTGAGGATGATTTGTATTATTTTACCGCTGAAGGAATTTACAGACTGGATGAAAAAGGAAGATTAAACGGAAAGAAAGATCTTCGGGTTTTTAAAAATCCGAAATTCAACAATATTTATGATTTTGATATAGATGTGCTCAATGGGAAGTTTACTGTTATGTACGGCTCAACGGATGCCTATACAAAGAATAATGCAGCGAAGGAAACCTATAAAATTGCAGATTATTTCTGTAAAGCAGGCGATCATTTGTATTCCGTTGATAAAGAAAAATCAAATCAGAATGAAAAGGTTTATAAATGTATTTTCTGTCAAAAAACAACGAACGAAACAGAATAACACTGGAAAAGTTTTACAAATATTATTGACAATTCCTATTCATTTGGTATAATTAAAACTGTATTAATTACAATTTATTTTATATTATAGGAGTTATTAATTATGGCAAAGAAGTATTATTGTCCGGTATGCGGATACGAAAGTGACGAACCAATTGATGTATGCCCTGTTTGCAAAGCAAAGATGGCTGTTCGTGAAAATGAAGGCGAGCTTGCTTGGGCTGCAGAGCATGTTGTTGGCATTACAGAAGGCGTTTCTGAAGAAATCGTTCAGGGTCTTCGTGATAACTTCAATGGCGAATGCTCAGAAGTTGGTATGTACCTTGCAATGGCAAGAGTAGCTTACAGAGAAGGCTATCCTGAAATCGGTATGTATTGGGAAAAGGCTGCTTACGAAGAGGCAGAGCATGCTGCTAAGTTTGCAGAAATGCTTGGCGAAGTTGTAACAGACTCAACAAAGAAAAACCTTGAAATGCGTGTTGCTGCTGAAAATGGTGCAACAGCAGGCAAAACAGAGCTTGCTAAGCTTGCTAAGGCTGATGGTCTTGATGCTATTCATGATACAGTTCATGAAATGGCAAGAGATGAAGCAAGACACGGCAAGGCATTTGCAGGTCTTCTTAAGAGATATTTCGGTGAATAATTCAGTACATAAATAAGCATAGGTGCCGTAACGAAGGTTTTGAAATTGAGTAGAAACAATCGTTACGGCATTTGTATTCTTTGTATATTTTAATCAGTTCTTAATTTGTCTATGATAAGCTATATAGTAAAGCGAGGTTTTGATATGAGAATATTGATTGCAGAAGATGAAATGGATCTTAATGATATCCTTAATCAGAAAATGGTTGAAGAGGGCTTCTGTGCCGACAGCTGCTATAATGGGGAAGATGCGCTTTATTATTTGAATAATGCACAGTATGATGCCGTTATTATGGATGTTATGATGCCGAAAATGGATGGCTTCAGCGTGGTTGAAAAATACAGAAACAGCGGCGGAACTGCCCCGATACTGTTTTTAACTGCAAAAGATTCAATAAGCGATAAGGTTCGGGGATTGGATTTGGGTGCAAATGATTATTTAACAAAGCCCTTTTCTTTTGATGAGCTTACAGCAAGAATCAGAGTTATGACAAGAATAAGCAAGGGCAATGCAAGCAATGTCTATACCGTTGCGGATTTAACGCTTGATTCATTATCAAAAACCGTTAAGCGCGGGGATAAATTCATTAAACTTTCTGCCAAGGAATTCTCTTTGCTTGAATACTTAATCAGAAATAAGGATAAGGTTTTGTCAAGAGAACAGATTGAAAATAATATCTACAATTTTGATTACGAGGGCGGAACGAATGTAGTTGATGTTTATATAAGATATCTTCGTAAAAAAATAGATGAAGATTTTGATGTTAAGCTTATTCATACAGTTCGCGGTGCCGGATATGTTCTGGGCATAAGGTAAGTATTTGGAGGAAAAATGAGAAATCTGACAATCAGGGCAAAAATTACTTTGTGGTTTTCTGTTTTTGTAATTTTGTTAACAACAATTATGTTTTTATTAATGTTTGTTATCAGCAATTCAGTTCTGAATGAAGATGTTAAGGAAACGCTGATAAATGTTGTAAATGACAATACAGATGAAATTGAATTTGTTGAAGATATTAATATGCAGGAAAAAGAAGTAGGCGACCAGTATCTGGAGTATAAAGACGCCTATATTGAAATTGATGACGACTATCTGAACGAAAAAAGCGGAGTCTATTGTGCGATTTATGATTCAGAACAGAATCTGATTTATGGAGAAAATATAATCAATGCTGAAGTGAATCCTGATAAAGGTATCGAAAAATGCACCTATAAAAATGAAAAATACTATGTTCTCAGCAAATCCTTGTCCGGCGAAAAGTTGGACGGCTTGATTCTTCTCGGAATCGTAAATGAAAATGCGAATAAAACAATCTTGTCACGCACAGTAAATTTAATGCTCTTTGTTTTGCCGGCACTTGCCGTATTCGGAATTATAGGCGGCTATCTGCTTGCAGGGCGTTTTTTAAGCCCGATAAGGAAAATGACATCCTCGGTTGAAAGCATAAATGATGGTAACGATCTTTCAAAACGAATAGAACTGAATCAGGCGCATGATGAGCTTTATGTTTTGGGAAAATCCTTCAATAAAATGTTTCACAGGCTGGAGCAGTCCTTTGAAGAGGAAAAACAGTTTACCTCTGATATTTCTCACGAACTGCGCACACCCGTGTCAACAATACTTGCGCAAAGTGAGCTTACCTTAAGTAAGGAGCGTTCAACAGAGGAATATGTAAAATCCCTTAATGTTATAAAACGCCAGAGCTTAAGGATGAAAAATATTGTTGAAGAAATGCTTCGGTTTTCGCACCTTGAAAAGCTGAAAGAAATTCCCGATTCGCAGGAATTTGATTTATCGCTGTTGCTTGAAAATATTATGGAAGAGCAGCTTACAAGAGATGTTCGCTCCATAACAATAGAAAGTGTTGTTGAGCCCGATATAATCATAAATGGAAACAGTGATATGATTTATCAGCTTGTGAATAACCTGATTTCAAATGCGTATAAATATGGTAAGGATAACGGAAGAATTTTAGTATCACTGAATCAGAAGGATGATGAAATCTATTTGTCTGTTCAGGATGACGGAATCGGTATTGAAAAAGAAATGCAGAAAAAAATATTCAGTCGCTTTTTCCAGGCTGATAATGCCAGAACAGCTACGGATTCAAAGTATAGTGTTGGCTTAGGTCTTTCCATTGTTTCGCAGATTGCAAAGCTTCACAGAGGCTATGTAAAGGTTGAAAGTGAAATTGATAAAGGAAGCATATTTACATTTGTTATTCCGAAAAATAAAGATAAGTGATTTAATGTTGCTTTAATCTTTCTATGATATAATGACGATACAATAGGCAAATAAGAGCGAACTCAATTGCCTAAAGAAAGGAAGAATGAATGATGAAAAACAAAAAGAAATTAGCAGCAATCATATCGGCAGTGGTTTTGGCTGTAGTGATTATTTCAATCGGCACATTTTCATATGCTTATGAAGTTGTAAAAAAGAACTCTATCGGAATTGACAAGGCTATAAGCATTGCTATGACGGATGCAGGTGTACAGGAAGAAAATACAATTGTAACAAAGGCTAAAATGGATTTTGAAAAAAGTGCATTTGTTTATGACATTGAATTTGTTGAAAATGGTGTTGTAGAATATGAATACACAATCAAAGCGGCTGACGGAACGATTTTAGAGAAAACGCATGAGATTGATGATGATCAGGCGAACAGGCAGGACTCGAATGCTGTTACAGAGCTTCCAAGCGATAACAAAGAGCAAGTAACTCAGCCGAATGATACAGCACAGAAAGAACAGCCGACGAAAGAGCCGGCAACACAGCAAAATGTAACAGAAAAACAGAAGGACGAAACGAACGCTATCTCACTTGAAAAGGCAAAAGAAATCGCTCTTAAGAATGCAAGCGTTGCAAAGAAGGATGCTGTTTTTGTTTCTGCACATAAGGATTATGATGACGGCATCGTTTGTTATGATATAGAGTTCAGAACATCATCCTATGAATATGAGTATGAAATCGGATTAAATGGCGATATTCTTTCTTATGACAAGGAGTCGATTAAACCGAAAAATCCGCAAACAACAAATAAGGCATCAACGAATGCAAAGTATATTGGTGTTGACAACGCAAAAAAAATAGCACTTAAAAACAGCGGTCTTTCTGCAAAGGATGTTGTATTTACAAAAGCAAAGCTTGAAAGAGAAGACGGCATTTATGTTTATGAAATTGAGTTTGAAACATCAACAACTGAATATGAATACGAAATCAATGCAACAACAGGAAAGATTATGGATAAATCAACAGAGCCTGTTGATTATTAAAGCAGATATAAAAAATCCCTTGGAGTAATCCAAGGGATTCTTGTTTTTATTCTTTTCGTTTTGTTATGCCAAGTAAGAATCGTAAAACAGGCACTCTTTTTATAATTTCGTATATCAAAAATGTTGCGATCAACGAAATGAATACAATTAATAAGAATTGAACTGTAACACCAACAGATAATTTCAAAATGAAATAGCCTGTTACAACAAGAACGGTCATATGAAGAATGTAAATAGGGAAAGAGGCTTGTGTCAAATAAACAGTAAGCCGATTATGCATATTCAGCTTGGATTGTCCTATGCCAAGCAAGGTAATAATACCTATCCAGCCGAAAAAGATATAAAGTCCTGTAATCCATATTGTTCGGTTATTTTCAAAGCAGTATAGATAAGTGTATATGCAGCCGGAGAGAATCCAGATTGTTAAGCTTATAAATCGGTATTTCTTTAGCTTTTGCAGGATGCTTTCTTCCGAAAGAATATAGTATCCGAACAAAAACAATATCAAAAATTGCCCTAAGCTTTTTCCGCCTATATTCAGAATGTATTGGCAAATCCATTCCGGGATAAATAGTAAAACAATGCAGATATATGAAATGTTTTTGGTTTTGAAATTCGGCAAGCGTTTCTTTTGTAAAAGAATGATTAAAAGTGCTGTTAAAGAAATAACAAACAAATAAATTAAAAACCAAAGATGTGCAGGAGTAAAACCTCCGTGATATCCGGTTAAATCGGTTACCTTCGTGAAAAATAATACATATTGCTGTAAATAAGTACCTGTGTATCCATTGAAGAAGATTTCCCCGATATAGGTCATTACAGGAACAAGCGTAAGCAGTCCGAAGAAAAAGGGAATCAGCAATTTCTTTATTCGCTCTGCAATGAATTGCTTGTTTGTTCTTTTCTGAAGCGCGTATTTACTGCTCATGCCTGCAATCGTAACCAAAAAGGTCATATACCATGGATATACGAAAGTGGAAAACACATAAAGAGCGGTGTTTGTGTGTGACCATATGTAAAAGCCACTATATTCGCCGCCGCTCCAGATCTGCGCAGCATGAAACGGAAAAAGCAGCAGAATTGCCATCCATCTTAAATTATCTATGTAATATTTTCTCTCCATTAACATACTCCTTGCTGAAATTCTGTTGATGTTATTATACATTAATTTTAGTTATACGGCAATAGAATGATGCAGTATTTGATATTGACGAATTTAAGAAAATCGCTTTATTCCACTTTCAGTGGATATTATCTACTATATATTCCTTTTATTTTTTGCTTGTTTATTGTAATATGTAGTAGGAGGGGATTGTATGATTTTCAAAAAAGTGTTTGATAATTTAAAGCCGTTTTTGATTTATGATTTTGCATTACTCATTTATCTGATCATTGTATATGGAATTGGTTTTTTTCTTTCTGTATTTTTTGTTGAAGTATATGGCTCTGTTCTTTATATAGCAGGGGCAATTTGCTTTTACATTATATTGATTGCACTTTTTGTAAAGCTTGGTTATTCAAAAAATATAAAAATAGGTGTGATTTTATTTGAATTAAAAC
>JAIDLO010000228.1 GCA_029050995.1 Eubacterium sp.
AGATTACATAATAAAAAAGCGGAGCGAATGTGACTTCGCTCCGTACAAAAATTCTTAATTAAAGTGCTTTTGTTTCAATTTCCTTTGTAATATCTGCAATAAATTCTTCAACGCGCATTGCGCCTTTTTCGCCGTCTTTTCTTGAACGAACGGAAACGGTATTATTTTCGATATCCTTATCGCCGACAATAACCATATAAGGTACCTTTTCAAGCTGAGCGGAACGGATTTTGAAACCGATTTTTTCGCTTCTGTCATCAACCTCAACACGAATGCCTGCTGCTTCAAGCTGCTTTTTGATTTCATAAATCTTATCAAGATGTCTGTCTGCGATAGGAAGCATCTTAACCTGAACAGGCGCAAGCCATGTTGGGAAAGCACCTGCATATTTTTCAATAAGAAGCGCAAGCGTTCTTTCATAGCAGCCGATTGATGTTCTGTGAATAATATACGGATTCTTCTTCACACCGTCACGATCTACATATTCCATACCGAATTTTTCAGCAAGCATCTGATCAATCTGAATTGTAATCAAGGTGTCTTCCTTACCGAAAACATTCTTAATCTGAATATCAAGCTTAGGACCATAGAATGCAGCCTCGCCGATACCGATTTTATATTCAATACCGAGATCATCAAGGATTTTCTTCATTGCATCCTGTGCTTCATCCCACTGCTCTTCAGTGCCGATATACTTATCTCTGTTATCAGGATCCCACTGGCTGAAACGGAAGGATACGTCCTCATAAAGACCAACCGTTTTAAGCATATATTCGCAAAGCTCAAGACAGCCTCTGAATTCATCCTCAAGCTGTTCAGGCGTACACATCAAGTGACCTTCGGAAATTGTAAACTGACGAACACGGATAAGTCCGTGCATTTCGCCGCTTGCCTCATTTCTGAAAAGCGTTGATGTTTCATCATATCTCAACGGAAGATCTCTGTATGAACGAGGTTTATTGAGATAAGCCTGATACTGGAACGGGCAGGTCATCGGGCGAAGAGCGAAAACCTCTTTATCCTTTTCTTCATCGCCTAAAACGAACATACCCTCTTTATAATGATCCCAGTGGCCTGAAATTTTATAAAGGTCTGATTTTGCCATAAACGGCGTTTTGGTCAACTGCCAGCCACGCTTTGCTTCTTCATCCTCAACCCATCTCTGTAAAAGCTGAACAATTTTAGCACCCTTTGGAAGAAGAATAGGAAGTCCCTGACCGATACTGTCAACCGTTGTAAATAATTCAAGCTCTCTGCCAAGCTTGTTATGATCTCTTTTCTTAGCTTCTTCTACTGCTTCAAGATGTGCTTCAAGCATAGATGCCTTTGGAAAAGCTGTACCATAAACACGGCAGAGCATTTTGTTTTTCGCATCTCCACGCCAATAAGCACCTGTTGTCTGCGTCAGCTTAAATGCTTTAACAGCAGAAACGCTCATAAGATGAGGGCCTGCGCAAAGCTCTGTAAACTCGCCCTGCTTATAAAAGCTGATCGGCTCGCCTTTTTCTGCGTGTTCATTGATCAGCTCAACCTTATAAGGCTCATCCTTTTCCTGCATAAGTGCAATTGCATCACTTGGAGAAAGCTCAAACTTTTCAAGCTCCAAGCCCTCTTTAACAATTTTTTTCATTTCAGCTTCAAGCTTTGCAAGGTCATCAGGGCCAAACGGCTTATCGCCGCAGTCAAAATCATAATAAAAACCATTTTCGATAGCAGGGCCGATTGTTAATTTAACATCAGGATAAAGCCTTTTAACAGCCTGTGCCATAATATGAGAAGCAGTATGATTAAAGGTACGCTTGCCGTCCTCATCATCAAAGGTTAAAATTTCAAGTGTGCAGTCTTCCTCAACAACAGTTCTTAAATCGCGAACCTCGCCGTTGATTCTGCAGGAGCAGGCATTTCTGAACAAGCCCATTGAAATTTCCTTTGCAATATCTGCAACAGAAATTCCGTTTTCAAATTCACGGATTTCTCCGCCTTTTAATGTAATTTTCATAATTCCCTCCTAAAAAATAAAAAATCACCCTGTAAAAACTACAGGGTGAAAAATAAATTCCACGGTTCCACCTGAATTACACAAACTTGTGTCACTCAAAGCCCTTAACGCAGGCAGACGGCCGGTATTGGCGGCTCTCGGAGATGGTGGCTTACGGCTTTTTATGTGCTTATTTCAGCAGGAAAAGCACTCTCTGGAATAAAAAGTTTACGCAGTCTTGTTCTCGTCACAGATTTAATATACCCTCATTATATCACTATTATTTCAAATGTCAATCCAAAATATGCTACTATTATGCTACTATATATTCTATATTATTTATATATTTTCCTATTTTTGAAAAGTTGAAGCATCTTCTTTTCTAGGTTCTTATTATAA